>JBDKTH010000139.1:0-4704 GCA_039680305.1 Thermoguttaceae bacterium
GCCGGGCTTCGTTGGCATAGCCGAGGGCATGCCCCGTGCCCGAATCGGGAATCCCCGACACCAGGTCAACCGGCATCTTGTCGGCCCGGGCCAAGGCGGCTCCGGAGCGATAGCGTGAAACCTCGACGTTGATCCCTTCGTAGCTCGACGCCGGATAGCCGTAGTAAACCCACAGGAAGGAGCAAACCTGCATCCGCTCGCCCGGCGTCTGCAAGACTTCCGTCCCCTCGGCCGTGATCCGCACGATCTCGCCCGGCCCCAGATAACGGTCGATCTTATAGCCGAGATTGGGCAGGGCGCAGGTCTCCATCGTCGCCGCGTAGGCGCCCGGCTTGCTGCCGAGGATGATCGGCGTGCGCCCGAGCCGATCGCGGGCCGCATAGATCCCCTCGTCGGTCAGCAGGAGCAGGGAGCACGAGCCTTCGATCACTTCCTGGGCGCGGCGGATGCCGTCGGCAAAGCTGGCTTCCCGGTTGATCAGCGTGGCGACCAGTTCCGTCGGGTTGATCTCGCCGTCGCTCATTTCCGAGAAGTGGGTCGTGCAGCCGCGATAGGCCTCGGCGGCCAACTGCTCAATGTTGTGGATTCGGCCGACCGTGGCCAGCGAATAGACGCCCAGGTGCGAGCCGATGATCAGCGGCTGGTCTTCCGTGTCGCTGATCACGCCGATGCCGACCGAGCCGTGCATCTTGGCCAGGTCGCCTTCGAACTTGCTGCGAAACTGGGTGTTGGTGATGTCGTGGATCGACCGCTGGAACCCGCTAGGGTTCTTGACGACCATCCCACCCCGGCGCGTGCCGAGATGGGAATGGTAGTCGGTGCCGTAGAACAGGTCGGCCAGACAGTCTTCTTTTGCCGCGACGGCGAATAGTCCACCCACAGTCAACTCCTTTTGATAGTGTTCCGTTCCCGACCTTTTTCAACCGATGTCGGCATGGTAGGCCTGGAGGCTCTTGACCTGGCCGCGTCCTTGATGGCAGGCAGCAATGCCTTTGGCCGCGGCCAGCGCGGCGGCCAAGGTGGTGATGTAGGGGATCTTGCGGCGAATCGCCATCTTGCGGATGTACGAATCGTCGGCCTTGCTCGCCTTGCCCCGGGGCGTGTTGATCACCAGTTGAATCTCGCGGTTCGTCAGGGCGTCGGCGATGTTCGGCCGTCCCTCCGACATCTTGGCAATCGCCTCCGACAGGATCCCATGCTTGGCCAGGAATGCCCGGGTTCCCTCGGTGGTCTTGATCTTGAAGCCCAGTTCGCTGAACCGCCGGGCAACCTCGACGACGCCCGGCTTGTCCCGGTCGGCCACCGTGATCAGCACTGTCCCCTCTAGCGGCAGACGCGACTGGGCCGCCTGCTGGGCCTTGTAGAAGGCCAGCCCGAAGGAGTCGGCCATCCCGAGCACCTCGCCCGTGGAACGCATCTCCGGCCCAAGCACCGGGTCGACCTCGTGGTACATGCTGAAGGGGAACACGGCCTCCTTGACGCCGAAGTGGCGGATCGGCTTGAGCTCCAGCTTCAGGTCGCGCAGCTTCCGGCCAAGCATCACCTGCGTGGCGACGCGGGCCATGGGGATGTTGCAGACCTTGGAGACCAGCGGCACGGTACGGCTCGCCCGAGGGTTGGCCTCGAGAATGTAGACCATGTCGTTGCAGATCGCATACTGGATGTTGATCAACCCGACGACGCCCAGTTCCAGGGCGATCTTCCGCGTGTACTCGCAGATCGTGTCGATGTGCTTCTTCGCGATGCTGATCGGTGGGATCACGCAGGCCGAGTCGCCCGAGTGGATGCCGGCCAGTTCGATGTGCTCCATCACCGCGGGAATGAAGGCGTCTTCGCCGTCGGCAATCGCGTCGGCCTCGACTTCGATGGCGTTTTCCAGGAAGTCGTCGATCAGGATCGGCCGTTCCGGCGAGACATCGACGGCCGCAGCCACGTAGCGCCGCAGCATCTCCTCGTCGTGAACGACCATCATCGCCCGGCCGCCGAGGACGAACGAGGGCCGCACCATGAGCGGATAGCCGATCTGGCGGGCGATCGTCAAGGCCTCGTCGATCGTGCTGGCCATGCCCGACTCGGGCTGGGGGATTCCCAGCTTGCGCATCATCTGCCGGAAGCGATCGCGGTCTTCGGCCAGGTCGATGATGTCGGGCGGGGTGCCAATGATCTTCACCCCTTCGGCAGCCAGCTCCGAGGCGATGTTCAGCGGCGTCTGACCGCCGAACTGCACGATCACGCCGTCCGGCTTCTCCTTCTCGTAGATGCTCAGCACGTCTTCGACCGTCAGAGGCTCGAAGTAGAGCTTGTTCGACGTGTCGTAGTCGGTCGACACGGTCTCCGGGTTGCAGTTGACCATGATCGACTCCAGCCCTTCGTCGCGCAGGGCGAAGGCCGCGTGCACGCAGCAGTAGTCGAACTCGATCCCCTGGCCGATCCGGTTCGGCCCGCCGCCCAGGACCATCACCTTGCGATTCTTGGTGGCCGTCGTGACGTCGGGGGCATTGTAGGTCGAATAGTAGTAGGCTGCGTTTTCCACGCCGCTGACCGGCACGGGATGCCACCCCTGGCGCAGGCCGATCGCCTTGCGTCGCCGGCGGATCTCCTTTTCGCACACGCCCAAGAGCTTGACCAGGTAGCGGTCGGAGAACCCGTCCTTCTTCGCCCGCACGAGGAGCTCGTCGGGCAAGTGACGGTGGCGATAGGCGAGAATCTCCTCTTCCAACTCGACCAGTTCCTTCATCTGCTGGAGGAACCAGGGCTTCAAGTGGGTCTTGGCATGAAGCGTCTCGATGTCGGCCCCTTTGCGCAGGGCCTCGTAAAGGATGAACTGCCGCTCGCTGGACGGCTCGGCCAGCATGCGCATCAGTTCGTCGAGCGGCTTCTCGTGGAAGTCTTTGGCGAACCCCAGGCCGTGGCGTCCGTTCTCCAGCGAACGAATCGCCTTCTGCAAGGCTTCCTTGTAGTTCTTGCCGATGCTCATCACCTCGCCGACGGCCTTCATCTGGGTGCCGAGCTTGTCCTCGAGCCCCTCGAACTTCTCAAAGGCCCAGCGCGAGAATTTCACCACCACGTAGTCGCCCGAGGGGGTGTACTTTTCCAGGGTTCCGTCGCGCCAGTAAGGGATCTCGTCCATCGTCAGCCCGCCGGCCAGCATCGACGAGACCATCGCGATCGGGAAACCCGTCGCCTTCGAGGCCAACGCCGAGGACCGCGAGGTGCGCGGGTTGATCTCGATGATCACCACCCGGCCCGTGCGGGGATCGTGGGCAAACTGGACGTTCGTCCCGCCAATTACGCCGATCGACTCGACGATGTCGTAGGCGTACTTCTGGAGCCGCTTCTGGAGTTCGGGGGCGATCGTCAGCATCGGCGCCACGCAGAACGAGTCGCCGGTGTGCACGCCCATGGCGTCGACGTTCTCGATGAAGCAGACGGTGATCAACTGGTTTTTGGCGTCGCGCACGACTTCCAGTTCCAGTTCCTCCCAGCCGAGCACGGATTCTTCAACGAGCACCTGGCCGACCAGGCTGGCCGCCAGTCCGCGTGCGGCCACGGTACGCAGCTCTTCCATGTTGTAGACCAGGCCGCCGCCGGTTCCGCCCATCGTGTAGGCCGGCCGGATGACGGCGGGCAGACCGATCCGCTCGGCCGCCTTTTCCGCTTCCTCGACCGAGATGGCGATCTCGCTGCGGGGCATGTCGATGCCCAGCTGCTCCATTGCCCGCTTGAACGCCAACCGGTCCTCGCCACGCTCGATCGCGTCGATCTGGACGCCGATCACCTGAACCCCATGCTCCTTGAGCACTCCGGCCTTGGCCAATTCGGCGGCCAGATTCAGCCCCGACTGGCCGCCCAGGTTGGGCAACAGCGCGTCGGGCTTCTCCTTGGCGATGATCTCCGACACCGCGTCGAGCGTCAACGGCTCGATGTAGGTCACGGCGGCCATCCCCGGGTCGGTCATGATCGTCGCCGGATTCGAGTTGACCAGCACGATCGTGTAGCCCAGACGCCGCAGAGCCTTACAGGCCTGCGTCCCGGAATAGTCGAATTCGCATGCTTGACCGATGACGATCGGCCCGGAGCCGATGATCATCACCTTTTGAATGTCGTTACGTTTTGGCACGGTTGGCACTCTCGCCCGGTTGATTGCCGGGCACAGGACTGAGGGGCTGGGGGGAAAGCTCAGGCTTCGCGGGCGGCTGACGCAGGGAGAACGGCTATTGCCTGATCCATAGACTTTCTTCTTTTCCTGACCAGGAGGCCCTACGGGCGCACGCTGACCGGGGGGGCAAAGGCGGAAATCACGCTGAAGGTCGGTTAAGCAGAATTTACAGAAATCGATTGGAACTGTGGCAAAGGGGGGCCAGACAGTCACCGGGCGACAGGCACCGCAACACGTAACTCCTTACCAACCCTCACGCTCCAACCGTACGTCGGCCCGGATCAATTCTTCTTATAGACCTCACACAATAACTGATACTGCGCGGTTTGCAAGAGGCCCGAGGGAAGATCACGAATTTTCGACGTGCGATCCCTCCACCTGGGCATCAAGGGCCAGACATGCGAACAACCGCCAGCAAGCCCGCCGTGGCGTTCCGCGCGAAGACCAAGATTCCCCGCTTCGCTGCGGCCCAGGAACGCCACGGAGGGCGTTCCCAAATGGGTTCTGAGGAACAAAACCGGTAAGGCAGTAAGGGTAGGGCGGTG
>JBDKTH010000416.1:0-5261 GCA_039680305.1 Thermoguttaceae bacterium
GCGCCCCCGCGGTCGGCTTGGGTGCGCCTTTCGCGACGGGCGTCACCGCTGGGGCCGGCGTCGGTTCGACGCTGCCGGCCGTATCCAGGTGTTCGGGAACGGCGGCGGCCGTGTCGGGGGCGAGGTCGCCAGCGACGGGGATCCCAGCGGGGACCTCCGCGGCAAACTCCTTGCCTTCGGCGTCGGCCACAGGGCGCTCGCACCCAGGACCCGCGGCAAAATCGCCGGAGGGAATCTCGTCGCGCGTCGCGTCGTTCGGATTGTTCGGCTCGTCAAACACGCCCGTTGTCCTCGTGTATTAGTAGGTCCTCAACCGCCGAGCACGCCCAACCACTTGAAGAACGCCCACCAGAGCAGGTCGAAACCGAACAGGACCCCCGCCAGCAACACCAGCGTCACGAGGACGACGATGCAGCTGCGGTAGAGTTCTCCCCGGCTGGGCCAGGAGACCTTGTTCATTTCCGCCTCGACGGCGATCAAAAAGTCGGCGAACTGCGGGACGTTGACCACGCGGTACCCCGCCCACAGCCCGACGAGCAATAGCAGCCCGGGAAGGCCGTAGGCATAGGGAGGGCCGTAGATGATTAACATCTGACTGAGACGCCAAAGCCCGAGGACGACCGCCAGCGCACACGCGCCGAAGGTGATCTGCCGCGTCACCCGTCCCTGGCTTCGCTTGTAGATACCGGTATTGAACAATTCCTGGAAAAACGCGTACATGGGCGTGCGCCGATGGGTTGGGCCCGAAAGGGCATCGTCTCGGTCCGGCGATCGCTCGCCGGGCGGTTAAAATGGCAGGGGCGGGGGGACTCGAACTCCCAACCGCTGGTTTTGGAGACCAGTGCTCTACCAATTGAGCTACACCCCTGCATCGCAACTCGCGCGCTGTCTGTCGCGCGCCGCGGAGCGACGCAGGCGGTCGGCGCCCAAAGGGCCCGACCGCGTGCGCGTGGCTCACTCTTACTCGAGAATCTTGGTCACCACGCCGGAACCAACGGTTCGCCCACCTTCGCGGATGGCGAAGCGGGCCCCCTCGGCCATGGCGATCGGGGCGATCAACTCGATGCTCAGCTTGACGTTGTCGCCGGGCATGCACATCTCGGCCCCGCCGAGCAGCTTCAGGCTTCCGGTGACGTCGGTCGTGCGGAAGTAGAACTGCGGCCGGTAGCCGCTGAAGAACGGGGTGTGACGTCCACCTTCTTCCTTGGAAAGGATGTAGACTTCGGCCTCGAACTTCGTGTGCGGGGTGATGCTTCCCGGCTTGGCCAACACCTGGCCGCGCTCGATTTCCTCACGCTTGATACCGCGGAGGAGGCAGCCGACGTTGTCGCCGGCCTGGCCCATATCGAGGATCTTGTTGAACATTTCCACGCCGGTCACGACGATCTTCCGCGGCTGGGCCGACAGACCGACGATCTCGACTTCTTCGCTGACCTTGACCATGCCCCGCTCGATACGGCCGGTGGCCACCGTTCCGCGGCCTTCGATCGAGAAGACGTCTTCGATGGCCATCAGGAAGGGCTTGTCGACGAGCCGCTCAGGCTGCGGGATATAGGAGTCGACGGCGTCGAGAAGTTCCTCGATGCACTTGCGGGCGACCGGGTCATCGGGCTTGGCGTAGGCGGCCGAAGCGCTGCCGCGGATGATCGGAATGTCGTCGCCGGGGAACTGGTACTTGTTCAACAGTTCGCGGAGTTCGAGCTCGACGAGCTCCAGCAGTTCGGGATCGTCCACGAGGTCGACCTTGTTGAGGAAGACGACCAACGCGGGGACGTTCACCTGGCGGGCCAGCAGGACGTGTTCACGGGTCTGGGGCATCGGGCCGTCGGCGGCGGAGACGACGAGGATCGCGCCGTCCATCTGGGCGGCCCCGGTGATCATGTTCTTGATGAAGTCGGCGTGGCCAGGGCAGTCGATGTGGGCGTAGTGCCGGTTCTCGGTCTCGTACTCGACGTGCGCCACGGCGATCGTCACGGTCTTCGTGGCGTCGCGGACCGTCCCACCCTTGGCGATGTCGGCATACGACTTGAACTTGGCGAGACCCTTCTTGGTCTGGACTGCCAGGATCGCTCCGGTCAACGTGGTCTTGCCATGGTCAATGTGGCCGATCGTGCCGACATTCACGTGCGGTTTCGTTCGTTGAAATACGTCCTTGGCCATTTGTCTCTCTATCTCCCTGCGTTCGAAAGTGCGGGTACGTTAAAGTATCGATTCAACTGGGACGGACCGAAGTGTAGGGCTATCCACACGAGAGCTGCTGATGGGATTTGAACCCATGACCTCGTCCTTACCAAGGAAGCGCTCTACCAGCTGAGCTACAGCAGCCCACGGCGCCCACGGGGCGCCGCGTTGTTTCGTTCCGCTTATATCCTGTCGTCGTCTCTCTCGTCACGCGTCCCGTGCGGGGCGGTCGGCCGCGTGATCGGTCGGCCCCGGTTACCGGCGAAGCGGGTGAAGGGAGTCGAACCCTCGTAAGTAGCTTGGAAGGCTACAGCTCTACCGTTGAGCTACACCCGCAGTCCCTGCTGAGCGTCGTGCGAACTTGGGCCGACCGGCCGCCTCAGGCGGCCGGGGCGGAGTGGGGGGTGAAGGATTCGAACCTTCGAAGGTAGTAACCAACAGATTTACAGTCTGTCCCCTTTGACCACTCGGGAAACCCCCCGCACTTGGCTGACTCGTGTCCGCTGAAATCTCAGCTAGGGTATGACGCTTGTTCCTCGGTCCGCTCCTCGGGCCATGGTAAGTCTAGGAATACGCTAGGGGGTTCCGTGTTGGAGCTAGCGGAGGGACTTGAACCCACAACCTGCTGATTACAAATCAGCTGCTCTGCCGGTTGAGCTACGCTAGCTGGCCTCCCGCCCGGTACGCGAACCATTTAATATACCCAAATGGCCATCCCATGCAAGGCGGATGACCAAGAAAAACGGCCCGCTGCGGTGGTCAGTCAGGGAAATCCCCGCCACTGACGCAAACTGGGGGTGTCGGCTTTCCCTAGTTCAGGGATATCAATATACAAAGACCGCCTTTGGGGTCTCCCCGCGACGGTCTTGGGTTGGTGTCGTCCGTTTCGGCTACTCGAGCCCAGGCAACTCGATCTTTTCTTCCTGGGCGGCCTTCCGTAGCTTGTTGAGTGCCCGGGCTTCAATCTGCCGTATTCGCTCCTTGGTCACGCCAAGCTCGGCGCCAACCTCTTTGAGCGTCAACGGTTCATGGCCGCGGTGCAGACCAAAACGACTCATGATAATCTGTTGTTCCCGTTCGTCAAGCCGGCCAAGGATTTTCTCGACCTGGCTCTCCCGCTGGAATTGCGCCGACTCCTGCTCGTATTGGTCGCTGCGGTCGTCTTCCGTTGAGGTGAACATCTCCGCGTGGCTCGTGCGGAAGCGGTCGCGGTGGCGGTGTTCGTCGGGGATCGTCCGGGCAAAGTTCTTCATGATCGCCCAACTGGCGTAAGTGCTGAACTTGTTCCCCCGGCTGTAGTCGAACTTCTCGACGGCCCGGATCAGCGACATGTTCCCGTCGCTGACCAGCTCGAAGAAGTTCTCGGTCGGGCCGACGTGCCGCTTGGCGATCGAGACGACCAGCCGGAGATTGGCCGAAACGATCTCGTTTTTGGTGGCGACCGAGTGGTCGTAGAGCTGCTCGATCTGGTCCATCAACCCGGTCTTGGGCCGTTGGGGGTCGAGCTTCGCTCGGAGCTGACTGGCCTTGTGCTTCAGGTAGTTCATCCTCCGGAAGAGGTGCATCTCCTGCCCTCTCGAGAGGAGGGGGACCTCGTAGAGGCTCGCCAAGTACGGTGGCAGGCCGCTGGGCAGCCGGTTCTTCTTGAGCGGCAGGTCGCTCGGCGGTGGGGGGCCGAGCACATCCCGCTCCTGCCGGTCGCTACGGATCGCGGCAAACTCCTCGCTGGGGATATAGTCCAGTGGCAGTTCCAGGATCCGCTTCGCGCGCATCTCGCCGACGATCCGGTAGATGCTCGTCTTCGTGCGGCAGTGGCGCTTGGCGAGCGTCTCGACCGGTTCCCCGCGGCGGAACTGCTGGTAAATCTTCCGCTTGGTTTCGTCGCCCAGCGGTCCGGTGCTGTCAGGGAAGATCGCCAGATCAGGATGCTCCCGGTCGAACTGCTTGAGCGTGTAGCGGATCGTCTCCACGCTGCGGCCGGTCTGCCGGGCCAATCGCTTGGTGACCTCGGCCGGGCAGCCGCCGGCCCGGGCCAGACGCCGGGCGCGGTCGATAATCCGCTGCCGCTCTTCCTCGGTCAGTTGGCTGAACTGTGCCCCGCGGCGGACCCGCTCGCCGTTTTGCCGGACGAACCGTTCCACGGAGCTCTGCAGAAACCCAACCCGCTTGCGCCCGTCGAACACGAACCGCCGACTGATCAGGCCCTGGCGCCGCCAACGGGAGATGGTCTTGGTGGAGACGTTGAACTGCTTGCTCAACTCCTCGACCGTCAAGACGCGCTCCCCGGCCGCTTCCACGGCCACATTGGCCGCGTCGGAGAGGTCCTCCACGAACAACTGCAGGTCGTGGCTGGCCTCCTGACCCGAAAGCCGAAGGTCGGGATACGACTCGGGCCGGTAGTTGGTGATGCGGAAGCAGATGTATTCGTAGGGGTAGGTACGACTGGATTCCAACTCCCCCAGGAGCTTCTCCGCCCGATTCACCTGCTCGATCTTCTTCTCGCGTGGGGCGAAACGGACTTGCTGGTCACGGAGTTGCCGAATTGCCGGGTTCACATAGTCGGTATGCATCCGAGTCCCTTTCTGCGTGCTCGCGCTTGCGGAGGCTCCTCGCCATCGAATTGCTCCCCAAGTCTGCGTCGTGTGCAACCCTCTCAGCCTTCCTGGCCCTCCTCTGTCACAGCCACATTGTCGTGGCCTGAGTGTCCACTATAGCGTATGTGGCCGAATTTTAACAGTCCTGGCTTGTAAAAATCAAGGGGTTTTTTGGCGCGGTCCAAAAATCGTTTTGTACCGCTCTTATACGTTCCTAGTTATAATGGGGGTATGCCTCCACCGCCGACCCGGCAGGGCCTTTCGATAGCACCGATTCTACGTATTAGAGAGCCCCGGGGGTCGGACAAGTTCGCCAGATCCCGGCGGATGGTTTTGGACCACGATGCTCATAGGGCTGACTCAACCGAGGACTTGTTTGGCGCACCTGCGAAAAGTCGTCGATGCTAGTACGTTAGGCTGCATATCCGGGAAAGGCCGCAAATTCCCCTGAACTTCAGCCGATCATCCAGTCGATCTAGCGACTGC
>JBDKTH010000305.1:0-3218 GCA_039680305.1 Thermoguttaceae bacterium
GGGCCTCGCAAGCTCGGCACCGCCCTACCTTACTGACACTCTCGATGGAGCCCCCCCTCCTTTTACCATTACCCACAAGTCCTCCAGACGGGCAATTTGTGATCTAGGCTTGAAGTAATGGGGGCAGCGCAATGCGACTGCAAGGAGTGGGTGTATGGGTCATCTGTGTAATCGAGCCATCTGGTGGGCTGAAAGCCTGGGTTCGCAAGAGTGGTTGTTTGTCCTGATGGGCGTAATCCTCATCGGTCTGGTCAGTCTGCGCGGATTCGGGTCGCGTTCCGGCTACTGAGGCATAGGCCTCGGGCGAACCTGGGGATTGAAGCGCAGGCCCATGCCTGCGTGCCTCCTGGGTTCGTCCACTCTGGGGGGGCACTGTGTGCCCGGCCGTATCTCTAGACGGCCAGCAGCGTCGTCGGGTATCATTCCGGAAATCGGCTGGTCTGCCCTACGCTGCATGGGGCAATCACTGGAGTGTGTGGCCTAGGGTTTTCCCTTCCCCCTCAGAAGAAGAGGTGCGAACGTGTCAACGACTGCTTTCCGACGTCGGACGATGTTCGTGGCCTTTGCTGCGCTGGGTTGCCTGGCGGCCGACTGGAACCGATTCCGCGGCCCGGACGCCAGCGGCGTTGCGGCCGACCAACCGGTGCCGGCCGTCTGGAGTGCCACGGAAAACCTCGTGTGGAAGACGGCGTTGCCCGGCTTTGGGACGTCGAGCCCGATCACGGTGGGCGACAAGGTATTTGTCACCTGCTACAGCGGTTATGGGCTCGATGAGGACTCGCCCGGCAACGTGGAGGACCTCCAATACCACCTCGTCTGCCTCGATCGAGCCAGCGGGAAGATCCTCTGGGATAAGACGTCGAAGGCCCTGTTGCCGGAAAATGAGTATCGGGGCTTCGTGGCCGTCCATGGGTTCGCCTCGGCCACGCCGGCCAGCGATGGCCAGGCGGTCTACGCCTTTTTCGGCCATTCCGGAGTGGTGGCCTATGATTTGGCGGGCAAACAGCTCTGGACGGCCGAGGTGGGCGACAAGCTGTACCAGTGGGGCACGGCCGCCTCGCCGATCCTTTTCAAGAACCTGCTGATCGTCAACGCCAGCGTCGAGAGCGGTTCGCTCGTCGCGCTGGACAAGGCGACGGGCCGGGAAGTCTGGCGGGCTTCGGGGATTCTCCGCTCCTGGGGCACTCCGCTCCTCGTTGAGGTGCCCAACGGAAAGCCGGAACTGGTGGTCAGCATCGAGGGGAAGATCCTGGGGTTCGATCCCGAAAACGGCTCGCCGTTGTGGGAGAGTGCCGGGGTGCCGGACTACATCTGCCCCTCGGTGATCGCTCATAACGGCGTGGTCTACGTCACGGCCGGGCGCAAAACCCTGACCGTGGCAATCCGCGCCGGAGGCCGGGGCAACGTAACCGAGACGCACCGCCTCTGGTATTCGGGCAAAGGCTCCAAGGTGGGCACGCCGGTCTACTACGAGGGGTATCTCTACTGGCTTTCCCACCAGGGGATCGCCGTCTGTTTGAAGGCCGACTCCGGGCAGACGGTTTACGAGGAACGCCTGAAAGTTTCGGGCAAGGGCGACAAGGTCTATGCTTCCTTCGTTGTGGCCGATGGGAAGCTCTATGGTGTGACCCGCCAGGACGGGATCGTGGTCCTGTCCGCCTCCCCCGAGTTCAAGGAACTCGGGCGCAATCGGCTTGACGACGCGAGCGTCTTCAACGCCACGCCAGCGGTCAGCAATGGGCAGTTGCTGGTTCGCTCGGATCGTTTTCTCTACTGTATTGGCAATAAGTGAACAAAGGGCACAGCATGCCGCTATTTGAAATCGAGACTGGCTCCCACATCATCATCACCTGGGCGAACGACGAATCGGCTGCCCGAGAGGTCGTCCAGGCCAGCTATCCGCAGGAAGAGCCGCTCCGCATCACGCGTCGGCCCCGCGACACCTGGGTCATTTCTAAGGCTGCCTTGGGAATCTCGGGCAGTAATTCCGACATCTGCCACACCGCCCGGGAATGCCTGGCCAAGGCCGCCGGCGACAAAGTCCACGCCATCCGGCTGTACATGCAAGAGACCGGGACCGATCTGGAACGGGCCCGCAAGGTGATCGAATCCAACATGGTCATGGGCTGGTAAACGCCACCGGCACGCCGGAGCGATCCCCCCGTCCACACCAAGAGGGCAGCAGGCCATCCTGCTGCCCTCTTGCGTTTCCTGCTACGGAGACGACCTGAAACTCGCCGAGTGGAGTAGTGGCAGTCCCCCTTATTGCAGAACGGCATTGTCTTGTTCTAAACTAATGACTGCCAGTTCTCCGGGAGTGGACAACCGGGGCGGTGTGGGGGGGCGTGACGCTTGTCACGGGACCGGCTCGCCGCCAACGAGATTCGAGCATTGGCGAGTTGCGTCAGGAGGGGGAGTGATGGCAGACGGATTTGATCCCTATTACACGTGGCTGGGGATTCCGCCGGACGAGCAGCCGCCCACGCATTATCGCCTGTTGGGCCTCCGCGTGTTTGAGGATCACGTCGAGGCGATCCAGAATGCGGCCGACCGGCAGATGGCCTATCTGCGGACCTTTCAAACCGGGCCGCATTCGCCCTTCTCCCAGCGTCTGCTCAACGAAGTCGCCGCCGCCCGGGTCTGTCTCTCGAATCCCGAGAAGAAGGCGGCCTACGATACGATGCTCTGGCAGAAGATGCAACCGAGTCCCGCCCCAGCCATCCCTGTCGCCCCGGCGGCACCGCCTCCTGCGACCGATCAGGCCCTGAACCATCTGTTTGAGAGTCTCCAGACCGCGTCCTCCCCGAGCCCCGCCACCGCTTATTCCCGCAGCCAATCGCGCAAGGTTCAGCAGAATCTGTGGATCCTCGGCAGCCTGGCCTGCCTCGTCATGGTGCTGCTGATGGGGATTTGGCTATGGAATCCAGCGCCCAGCACCCCTCAGGCCCCGTCGAAGCAGGAGCAGTTGCCATCTCCCCCGGTGGCAACTCAACTGATCGTCCTGTGGCCGGAGGGGGACCGTCGCGACGGCAAGCTCGTGATCGACAAGTGGATCCACGAGGCAAGCAGTTTGACCGAAGGGAGCGACGCGACGCGTCTGGTGATCGACGTCGATCCGGGAAAACACCAGTTGCGGCTCCACCGTCCCGGCTTCAAGCCGGTTGAAGAGACGGTGTTCGTTGAGGAAGGCCAACAGAGGCAGATTGAGCCGAACTGGC
>JBDKTH010000928.1:0-2071 GCA_039680305.1 Thermoguttaceae bacterium
CAAATAGGTGCTCGAGCGTTCGAAGTTCGTATGTTCGCCGACCAGCAGCAGGCCGCCACCCCGCTCGACGAACCGGGTAACCGCGTCGAGTTCCTTGGGCTCGTAGGCTTCCGTGGGCGTTTTGACCATCAGGACGTCGCACTTGCTCAGCGTGTCATCGTTGATCGGGTCGTTGGGCATCAACCGCGACATCTCGAAGAACCGCGAGCAATAGTCGTAGATTGCCGCATAGGTGTACGAGGCGTTCTCGCCATAGGATTCGGTGTCGTAGGGCCGCGTGGTGGGCTCCCATGTGGAGTGCCGCTCGACGACCATCACCCGCCCGCCCTTGGGCCGACCCACCGGATCCCACTGGACCGCGAACGTGACAATCGCTGCACCGGCGAGCACCAGGAGCCAGGCGAGTCTTTCGAAACGTGTCGCCGGGACGTTGGACACATCGTCCGGCGAAGGTTCGAAATCCTCGGCCAAACTGCCCCACGGCATCCGGACGAACCACCAGGCCAACAGCACGGGCCCGGCCAAGGCCAGCAGGTGCACCCAGGGACTGAGGAACTGGTCCATCGTGGTCAACGGAGTGACCAGGTCAACTCGCGCCGAGCGGTGGACAAGCAGGGCCACGAGCAGGCCCGCGCGGAGCGGAAGCCAGACGACTACCACCAGCGCAAGCGTGCGACTCGTGTGGATCCACGCCGACCAGCGACGGCCTGGGGGCATACGATGAGCGGCCTGCAGTCCGAGCAGCGTCAGCCCGCCAAGCAGGAAGGTGAGACTGGCCGGATCGAGGAGCAGATCCCATGTGGCCGTCAGGTGGGAGATTTCGCGGATCGCAGGGAGCACGATAAACGGCCCGTCCACGGCCGTCTCGATGCCCATCAGCGATGCGACCATGGCGACCAGTCGGACCAGCGGCCCGGGCAGATCGTGGGAGCGGGCCGTGAACTGGGTGTAGGCCAGCATCGCAAGCGATTGCGCTAGTAGCACCACGCCGGCCTTGACCGCGCCCCAGCCGAGCGAGGCCAGGCCACGGCGCGGGATGGGGATGAGTTGCAGGGCCAGGCCGGCGACCATCAGCAGCGGCGCCGCCCGATAGGGCCAGGGCAAGAACCAGGCGACCGGCAAGAGCATGGCCAGGGCCACGCGGCTCTGGGCACTCTCGATTCGCAACGAGGGCCTTTCCGCCAGCAGCAGCGTGCCCAGCCCGACCACGAGAGTCCAGATCGTCCAGCTTCCCGGCTGGTAGAACCCCAGGCCCCACAGCCACGAGGTCGCCAACAGGCCTAATCCGATCCATGCCCGCATGTTGTGCTCCCTCAATCCTTCTTCCCCGGACGTCGCAGCGGCTCCAACCCGCCCGCGGCCGATTTGGCGTTGTCGAGCGTGGCGGGCTTCATCCGTTGGACGGTCGGCGGCGTCCACTGCGGTTGATTGTTCACGTGCGTGATCAGCCATCGCCAGAAATCGGCGTTGTCGTAGCCGCCCTCAAGCGGATTGCCGGCGAAGTCTTCCAGATTCTTGTTCAGGGCGAATCCCGAATCGCCGACCACGAGGACTCGTCCCTGCCCCACGCGTGCGCAGGCCATGACGGGTTTCTTTTCAACGCCGTGGACGAGCAGGGTGATGTTCTGGGGCGGGTAGACAATCGGCCAGCCAGCATAGAGCAACACGTCGGCACGAGCATTGTTCTCCGCGGTCAAGTATGCGCCGCGGATGCAGCCCATGGGCGTCGGCTCCGACGGATCGCCCGGCGGCAGCGGCGAGAGTGGCATGCTGAAGCCGAAGTCGTTCAGCAGGGGCTCGACAGGGCCGGCCTGCTCGGCGCCGACCGTGCAGATGAACGTCCCGCCACGCTCGACGAATTGCTTGACGATCTGCCGCTCAGCCGGCGAAAAGGCCCGCCCTGGGGCGATGGAGATCAAGAGCCCGGCCCGATTCAGGGGCTCAGGGCTGAACTCCGAAAGCATAAGCGGCAGATAGCCGTTGCGCATCAGGGTGAGCTTCAGGCCCACGGTGTCGTCCAGGGTCCAATCGACGTTGCTAAAGGCGTTCAAGTGCGAGGCGTCGATGTAGG
>JBDKTH010000650.1:0-6484 GCA_039680305.1 Thermoguttaceae bacterium
GGCATGACGTTCCCTGGGGGACGGGCGAAGGAGACATGAAGGCGATTCTCAAGGAGATTCGCCGCCAAGGGGTGAAGGCGGTGTTCTCGATCGAATACGAGTACAACTGGGAGAACTCCATCCCGGAGATCGCCCAGTGCGTGGCCTACTTTGACAAGATGGCCGCCCAGCTTGCCTGATAACCTGCCAGTGCCCCCTCTCGCAGGGATGTCTCCAACTCCATCGACTCGCAACCCCGCCCAACCGGCGGGGTTTTCTGTTGGGTCGGCCGTGCAGCGAGCTTCGCGATTCGATTGCGTCCCGCGCGGACCGGGCGATGGGGCTGCCCAAGAACTAGGCACGCCAACTCTCTAGGCAGACTGCCCTGCCTTTAGACACCCGAGATGCAGCCCGAGAAAACCGATTGCAGCCCGAAACACGAGGATCCTTCGCCGACACGCAACCCCGCCACAGCCACCCCCACGCCAACACAGGGCGCGAACATCAGGCCCAGGCGAGCCAGCCGATCGGTGATAGCCGCTCTCCCTTACCTGTACTGGACACTTGGTAAATGTGACTAGCGGCAGATGTCTTTGCAATGACAGCTTTTATGTCATTGCATGCAAGCACCACCCCGCCGAGCGAGGTGCGAAATTGTGGCCCATTTCCCAAGCGGTATAGTGTACAGGCAGAGAATCAACCCTTTCTTGCGGATTACAACAAGCCCGTATGGGTTAGTGTACAGTGCTTGTTCTGCAACTATTCACTTCACTTGCAGTTACGGCTGCTGAACAATTCTCCTTGCAGGGCCGTGCCAATGGAGGACGGCGCGCGATGGCCATCTGGATCTGCTGAGGACCTCAGGATGAACGAGACCGAAAAGGTGATGACCAAGGACGAGAAACAACAGGCTGTCTTGCAGGCAGCCCAGAACCACTTTGCCCGGAACCCGGACTGGGTAACTTTTTTCCGCGAAATACTCGGGCTAAATGGGGTGATCCGGCGCAACTACCCAACCCAGGAGGCGTTGCAAGAGTTTGAGCGGACCGAGACCTACGCAGAAATCCAGCAGATGTTGACCAAGCTGCGCGAACGCGGCACCGAGGCCGGCTCGCCACAAGAGCCCACGCGGGTGATCACCGTACGGCTCCCCAAGAGCCTTCACGAGATGCTCCGTGCGGAAGCCCATGAACACCGCACGAGCATGAACAAGCTCTGCATCTCCAAGCTGCTGCAGTTCATCGACACGCAGTTTGTGCCTGCGGACTGAGCAAGAACCAAGAGACGCTCGCCGTGCTTCGACAGAAGAGGTACGGAGTGGGCTCATAAGCCGGGTTTTGTTCCCGCGACGCGAGTCGGCGGGCGATGGCCATTTCTCTAGGGGGCCGGTTGCCCGGCTCCTCAAGCGGTCTACCCGGAAGTCGATGGCGGGCCGGACCAGCCCGCGGGAGCGACCGGACGACGGTGTCGCCGGCCTACTCCACTGCTCCCTGTTTGACCTTGCTCCCGGTGGGGTTTGCCTAGCCAAGCCGGTCACCCGGCCTGCTGGTGAGCTCTTACCTCACCGTTTCACCCTTACCGCGCGACGCAAAAACGCCGCGAGGCGGTCTGCTTTCTGTTGCACTTTCCCTGACCTCACGGCCGGTGGGAGTTGCCCATCACCGTGTCCTGCGGAGCCCGGACTTTCCTCTCGCCAGGGCCGTTGACTCGTCGATACGGCGACGACTACAGCCTCGGCCAGCGGCCATCGAGCCCACTCCATACCCTTCTTAGCGAAAGATACCACGGACAAACGCGGAGGGGAAGCAGAGCCACTCTAGCAACTACGTCCCCGACGGCGATTGGTTCGCCTCGAACTGGCGTCCCTGCCAAGTGTTGCGACGTTCGAACTCAAGCTCGCCAGCACGACGAACGGCCGATTTGTCCAAACACCAATCCGGTCCGAGGAAATACTCTCGGGGGGCATCGCCACCAATCCGGTCGACTACGCAAGCCGGAGGGAGTTGCTCTAGAAAGTCAACGGCACTGCCAACAAACTCCTCCCGACTCCAAAGCCTCACCTCCCCTGCTTCCAGCAACGTCGCCAACCGCGTGCCTCGGACAACGTAGAGGTTGTGCAGCTTGACCGAATTAACCCCCATTTGGGCCATGGCCTTCGCTGTGGCCAGGATGTCCTCCCGCGTCTCGCCCGGTAGGCCGAGGATCAAGTGGGCCCCGATCTCTAGGTCTCGCTGGTGGCTGCGGTGGACCGCATCAACGAACGCGTCGAAATGGTGGCCACGGTTCATCCAATCCAGCGACCGGTCGTGGCTGCTTTGCAGACCGTATTCCACACAAAGCCAAGTGCGCTGCGACAACTCGGCCAGGAGATCGAGCACCTCATTCGGCACGCAATCGGGACGCGTGCCGATGCATAGGCCAACGACGGCTGGATGTGCGAGGGCCTCTTCGTAGAGCTCTCGCAACCGCTGGAGCGGGGCATAGGTATTCGTGGCCGGCTGGAAGTAGGCCAAAACGTGATGGACGCCGTAACGCTGTAAAACCCGCCGCGATCCCTCGTCGAGTTGCTCGGTGATCGAACCTGCGTCCTGACGCCGACTCGGGCTGAAACTGGCGATATTGCAGTAGATACAGCCCCCCCTGCCTGAGCTGCCATCGACGTTCGGACAGAGGAACCCGCCGTCAACGCTAACCTTCCAGACCCGTTCACCGAACCTCCAATGGAGGAAACGGTTTAGGGTATAATAACGCAATCCTGCCGCACGCCAGTCGGCATGGGGTTGCAGAGGGAAATCGAAAGGATTCATTGACGCCAATTCCACGCCTGCATAGACTAAGTTTACTGTCGTCTACCCTACGATAGGGTGAAATTATACCTCTCATTAATGGGTCGAACTATGTACGGTGAATTGATCCCCTTGGGCGGAGGAGACTCAATCCCCTTGCTCAAAAAGACTCTCCTGGTTGGCCGACGCGAAAGCTGTGATATTGTCTTGCGGTTTTCCAACGTCTCGGCCCATCACTGCCAATTGACTCTTCTAGGAGGATATTGGTACGTGAAGGATTTGAAAAGCCGCAATGGCGTGAAGGTCAACGGGGCGCGAATTACGGAGAAGCGCGTCGATCCTGGGGACGAGCTCTCTGTGGCACGCCACAAGTATCAGGTCATGTACTCGCCCGCCGATCTCGGCGCCGTCGGTCCACCTCCGCCGGAAGCCTTGGAGGAGGACATGTTCAGCAAGTCACTTCTCGAACGGGCGGGGCTGGAGAAGAAGCACGTGGGGCGATCGTCGCCGGACTTCGACGACGAACCTCATCGCTACGATCTCCATAACGATGAACCCGGCCAGTTGAAGAGACGGAAGGATCGGCTCATCTAGCCCGTATGGCGAAAAAGAAGAAGTTCCGCGCGGAATTCAAGAAGAATCGTAGCGAGCGGACGCGCCAAACCGATTGGACGCGGAAGTTCAAGCAAGACGCGATCGAGGAAGGAGATCTGGTCGGCCAGGAGCGGGTCAGCGGCAAAGGAGAGCTGACCCGCCGGCGGACGATCACCGGGATCGAGCGTGAAGAGGGGCAGGACACGGGCATCGACGTCCAGTTGGAGGTCGACGAGGCAGCATGCTTGCGAGGTCGCGTGTTAAGCGTGTACGGGTTGGCGAGCATCGTTCAGACTTTCGACGGAACCCTCTATCGCTGTGTAACCCGCCGACTACTCAAGACGCTAGCCATCGACCAGCGGCATAGCCTCACCGCCGGCGACGAGGTCCTCTTTCGGCCGATCCCCAACAGCGACCAACGCGAGGGGGTTGTCGAGCGCATTGAGCCCCGCCACGGAGTCATCTCCCGTGCAACAAAGGGCAAGCAGCACGTCATGGTCGCCAACGTCGATCAGGCGTTGCTCGTATCCAGCGCGGCCGAGCCCACGTTGAAGCCCAATCTGATTGACCGCCTCCTGGTGACCGCGGAAAAGACCCGGATTCGGCCGATCGTCTGCATCAACAAAGTCGACCTGGTGGATCCCGCATCGCTTGAGCCGCTGGTGGGCGTGTACAGCCAAATGGGGTACCAGGTGCTGCTATTGAGCGTGCGGGCCGGTGTGGGGATCGAGCGGCTGCGACGCGTGCTTTCTGGGCGGGCCAGCGTGGTGGTCGGGCAGAGCGGGGTCGGCAAGAGCTCGCTTCTGAACTCGGTCGAGCCTGCCCTATCGCTGCCGGTCGCCTCGGTCAGTGTGGAGTCGCTCAAGGGACGCCACACGACGACGGCCGCCCGGTTGCTCCCGTTGAGCTTTGGCGGCTATGTGGTTGACACGCCGGGGGTGCGGCAGTTTCAACTCTGGGACGTGATCCGCGAGGAGGTTGGCGGGTTCTTCCGCGACTTCCGTCCCTATGTGAACCACTGCCGGTTCCCCAATTGCACCCACACCCATGAGGCCGACTGTGCAATCAAGGATGCCGTGGCCGACGGACACCTCGATGATCGGCGTTACGACAGCTACTGCCGGCTGTTTGCCGGCGAGTTTGACTAGAGGCGTTTTCGCGAACCCACGAGAAGCAGGCGATGTCTCCTTGAGGGGGTGCGGAAGGTGGTCGGCAGGATGCACGGACGCAGAAAAAACCACCGCGATTGGCGGGTATTTTGCTGTCAGACCTGTTATAATGAGTGTGTTGATCTGAGGACCAAATCCCAGGAGGAACCAGTCTACTGTGAGGGACACAAACCGCGTCGAGACGGTCGCGCAGGAAGCTGCCGTTTTGGTAGGTGTTCTTTTGGCTGATCGAAATCAGCAAGGTCCCCTGCTCGAAGAATTGGAGGGGCTAACCGCTGCCGCCGGCGCTCGCGTGGTCGGACAGTTGACCCAGCGGCGTCTGGCCCCCGATGCAGCGACCTATCTTGGCCGGGGGAAGGTCGAGGAACTCAAAACGCTCATCCGCTCCCGCAATGCGGATGTAGTCGTCTTCGATAACGACCTGGGGGCAGCCCAGATCCGCAACCTTGAGAAGAGCCTCGGCGTGAAGGTCGTGGACCGCACGGAGTTGATCCTCGACATCTTCGCCAGCCGAGCGCGGACGTACGAGGCCCGGCTGGCCGTTGAACTGGCCCAGCTGGAATACTCCATGCCGCGGCTGAAGCGGATGTGGACTCACCTCTCGCGTCAGAAGAAGGGCATCGGGCTGCGCGGGCCGGGGGAAAAGCAGTTGGAGGTCGACCGCCGCTTGGTCGAGCGGCGGGTCGCCGACCTGCGGTCGGAGCTCAACGCCATTCATCGGCGCAAGGAACGGGAAGTGGCCGCGCGGGGCGCTTCGATGACCGTTTCGCTGGTGGGCTACACGAACGCCGGCAAGAGCACGCTGATGAATGCGCTAACCGGCGCCGACGTCTACACCGAAGACGCGTTGTTCGCCACGCTCGACACGCGGACCCGTCGTTGGACGCTGCCCGGCTGGGGACCGGTGTTGTTGAGCGACACGGTCGGTTTCATCCGTGACCTGCCCCATCATCTGATCGCTAGTTTCAAGGCCACGTTGGAGGAAGCCCGGCAGGCCGACTTGCTGTTGCACGTGGCCGACGCGTCGAACGAAGGCGTCTACGAGCAGATCAGCGCAACCTATCGGGTCCTCGAGGAGATCGGGATCGAGGCGAAGAACACCCTGCTGGTGATCAACAAGATCGATGCCTTGGACAGCCGGGCCCGGCTCGACGGTCTGCTGTCGCGCTATCCCAACGCCGTGCCGATCAGCGCTCAGACGGGCTTCGGCCTGTCGAATCTGGCGGCGGCCGTCAGCGACGCGCTGAGCCGCGCGTTCGTCGAAGTGGACGTGGAAACCGGGGTCGACAACGGCCGGCTGATGGCCTATCTTGCCGCGCAGGGCGAGATCCTGTCCAAGCAGTACCACGACAGCCGCGTCACCGTCCACTGCCGTCTGCCACAACATTTCCTCAGCCGGATCGATGGCCAGGGGACGGTGGTCCGCATTCCGGGCCGCAACGGCGACCATCGGGCGGACCTGGAGGACAGGGACGGGACGCTCGACTGGGAAGCCGATTCGTGGAAAGCGCAGGGCACTTGAGGCCCTGTCCAGAAATAGGTTGGAGAATTGACCTACCAATGAAGCAACTGCCATCGGACACCCCGGGAAGGCTGCACGGGGTGTGGCGGCAGTTGCTTCATTGACAACGATGAATCTTCAGGAAAACGGCTGATGAAACCGACGAGAGCTCCCGCTGGAAAGAGAGAATCCGCCGCCGATCATAGATTCCCCTGCGGAAAAGGCTCGGCGGATTCTCTCTTTCCAGTAGGTCAATTCTCCAACCTATTTCTGGACAGGGCCTGAGCGATGGCCAAGCGGACGATTCAAGGAAGTCGAGCGATCGTGAGCGGAGCGTCGAGTGGGATCGGCCGGGCGATCGCGCTGGAACTAGCCCGCCAAGGGGCTCACCTGGTCATCACCGCGCGCCGGGAAGACCGGCTCGGTGAAGTGGTCAAGGAGATCCGGGCCGCCGG
>JBDKTH010000158.1:0-3819 GCA_039680305.1 Thermoguttaceae bacterium
CCGGCGACGACGCCTGGCTCCCCTCGCTGATCAACGACCGCTACGGGACCAACTACGCAACCACCGCCTCCGCACGCCCCGGCAAGCTCATGGGATGGACCGCTTGGACCACCCAGGCCAAGAACACAGCCGCAGCGCAATCGGCATCCGCTGACGCGGTGGCCACGGAGATCCCCGCGGCGCAGATCGCCGAGCCGACCACTCCCGAGACCAGCCCCCCCACCGAGCAGACGGCTCCCGAAACAGACAGTTCCACGCCGACCACGCAAGCCAACGGGAGAACCACGGTGCGAACGCTGATGGCCGATCAGGTCCTCACGTTGCTTGGCCAAGACTCGGGTCACTCTCGGGGCACGGCCAACCCGTGGCAACAGCGAATCTCGGCCATGGAGGAGCTGTTCGGTCTGCATCTCGATGAGAGTCTGCTGACCCGGCTGGCCAGCCGCTGGTCGCGGTAGTCGTCCTCTAGCCGCTGGGCGCCAACGGCACATGCCGATGGCGCTCGGCGGGCTGCGTCGCCCCATGGGTCCAACTGGTCCAACCCATGATCTTGCCCGGTCGCGACTTGGAATTCGTGGGCAATTTCGTGCCGTAGCGTTGGTTGATGACCCACACGATCCACTGATCATCGCCGGTGGGGCTCCAGCCAATCCGGTCGAGAAACTCCACACTCCGCCGGATCGCCCGCTCCTGCCATTGATAGGCCGGGTAGCCTTGACGGTGGAGCAGCTCGGCCTGGACGACCGCCCCCTGTAACGCCTCCCAGGTGTAGCCGGTCTCGACCGGCGGCCACTGGAAAGGGCCGCCGCGACGCATCTCCTCGGGCAACGCGCCGTCGATGTTGATGCCGTTCTTGATCGCGCCCTTGGGGTTGATCCCCACGGGCTTCGAGGGATCGGCCTGCCAGGAGAGTTCCCCGTACTTGAAGCCGGCGTAGCTCGTGCGGTCGCCCAACCAGCCCTTGAAGACCTCGGCGGTGCGGGCCAGTTCGGCCTGATCACCCAGATAGGCGGCGACCGCGGCGCGGCTGGCCCCGGCCATCGTGCCCCAGTTGTTCGGCCGGTCCTCGTGGGTGCTCTGCAAGGTGCGTCCGCCGAGGTTCTCGGTCAGCGCCTTGCGAAGCCAGGCGCGGAACTGGACCTCCGCGGTCCCTTCCAGTCCGACCAGGTCGGCCGCGATGACATATGAGGCCAGATTCCGGGCGAGTCCCAACGACACCCCGCCAGTTTCCGTGCCAATGGCCGCCAGACAATTGGCAATCACATCTTCCCGGTAGCGTGCCTCCCCCGTGCGCACGTAGACCAACGCCTTGGCCAGCGTCAACACGTCGCTGGTGTCGCTGATGTCCCACAGGGCGGGGCGTCCGATTGGCGTATCGGCTGCGGTCTTCACCAGCGTCCACGCTTCACCGCTCATCGGCAGCGAGCGTATCTCGTCGCGGGACAGCCAGATGCCTTCCGCCTGTGCGGCTCCGCCGGCCATTGCCAGCCACGCCCACGCGATCCACGGTAGGTCTGGACGTCTCATCCGCGGTCTCCTGTCAAAGCTAGCAGGCATGGACATGACCCTCTAGAACTTATAGCGGTCACATCTCGCCGGTGAAGCCCCGTCACCCAACGTCGGCGATCGAGCGCGAGGCATTTTCCGGATTTGTTCGTCACAACCGATCCGTATTGGCCTGGACATATCACAGGGATCCGACCATCGGGTGAGCCGAGGAACGCGGCGAGGACCGGGGGCTCGCCTCCCCGGTTGGTGCTCGTCAGAGAGAGAATCGGTTGCCTGCTACCTTGGGCGGACGGCGTACAGATGCTTCCAGGTGGCCACATAGAGCACGCCGTTGGCGGCGGTAGCCGTCGAAGACACCTTGTCACGCATCCGCACCGTGCTGAGCACCTTGGGCTCCTTACCGGCAGCCAGAATCCAAAACTGCTGCCGTTCGCTGCCCAGGTAAACCTTGCCATCGGCCACCAGCGGCGAGGCGGCCACAGGTCCGCCCAACTCCTGAACCCAATAGACCTGGCCAGTCTCCGCATCCAGACAGTGGAGCCGGCCGTCGAACCCTGCCGCATAGACGAGCCCGTCGGCAATGGCCACGGTCGACACCGACGCGCCGATCTTGTCGTACCCCCAGACGAGCCCGCTCCGGGTCACGTCGCCCGTCTTGCCCGCCTCGACAGCGACCAGCCAGCCGAGTTTCATCCGGTGGAACGGTTCTTGGGTGAAGGTCAGATAGACGCGGTTCTTGTAGAAGACGGGCGTCCCGGTCGCCTGATACGAGGTGCTGTCGTGCTGGTGATCGGGCGGCACGTGGTCTTGCGTCTGAGCCAAGGGATGACCGTGAAACTTCCAGACCGGCGCGATCTGACCGACTGGACCGCCGCTCTGGCCTGGGCGCAGCAGGTCGAATCCGTACAAGTATCCGTTTCCCGCTCCAAAGAATCCCAGTTCTCGCTGGCCAACCCGGCCGAAGGCCGGAGAACTCCATTGGCCGTGGGTGATGTCGGGGCCGATCCCGAACTCGTCGCGGGCGACCAGCCGGCCGGTCCGTTTGTCGACGATGATCATGCTCGGCGCCTCGGGGTGCACGACATGGCCATGGGTCCACTCCACGCCGTTCGACGTGCAAACGTACAGGAAATCGCCATGAATGAGCACTGAACCGTTGGCCGCGTTGTGCGGCTCGGCCTTCAGCTCGCGTGGCATGTCCAAGAGCCACACGAGGTCGGCGTCCTGTCTGGTCGGCTCGACCGGCGTCTGCCCTTCTTCGACCATGAGCCGCCCCTCGTCGACGAACGGCCCGTCGTTGCCGTCGGCCATCCCGTCAACGTCCAGGCACACCAACTCACCGCGATTGGTCACCAGGTACGCCCGATCACCGTCGATCGTCGGCGCCGAGGTGATGCCGATGTGATACCAGTCGGCCCACTTGATCGACGTGAGCTTGGGAAGATTGAGCTGCCAAAGGAACTCGCCGGTCTTCTCCGCACAACAGAGCAACACGCCGTGGTCGCCCGGCAGGCGAGTGTCGCGAGGCGAGCCGTTGTTGGTGCCGATATAGACCCGCCCCCCGGCCACAATCGGCACCCCGTAGGTCACGTCGCCCAATTTGGCGGTCCAGAGCACATGCTTCGTGCTGTCCGGAGCAATCTGCCCGCTAGCCGCGTCCCGCTTGCCTGCGTCGAACCCGCTCGGCAGCCCACGCTCCGCCGAGATCATGTTCCGCGAGTCGGATTCGCCCCACTGCGTCTGATCTGCCGCGGGCAATGGCCGGGCATCGGCGACCACGAGGAATGCAACGAGCAACCCTGCCACGCCTCGGACGTTTGTCGGCCACATCGCGTCTTCCTCCTTCGCCCCGTGGTTCTCAGGTCTCGATCAACCTTCTATCTTATCAGGAACCCTCCGGTCAAGCACCTCCTCGTGGGTCATAGGATCTATGTCTGGACACAAATCGTTGTTACCATGAACATCGTTAATTGGGTCGCACCCGACTGATCACCAAGGAGAGGCGTGTGAAACCGGCCTATCACAATGTTTGGACAATCCTGCTATTGCTCCTGGCCGCTGTCCCGGGACGTGCCGGAGAGGTCGCCGACTTGAAGCCCCAGGTCGATCGGCTCGTCCAGCCGTTGCTCGACAGCCGCACGGTCGTCGGCCTGGTGGTCGGCCTCAGCCGGGAGGGAAAGACGGCCGTTTGGGGGTACGGCAAAACGGCGTGCAATTCCGACCAGACGCCCGATGGCCAGACCGTGTTTGAGATTGGCTCGGTCACCAAGGTCTTTACGGCGTTGACGCTGGCCGACATGGTCCAGGAAG
>JBDKTH010000517.1:0-1732 GCA_039680305.1 Thermoguttaceae bacterium
ACCATCCGCGTGGCGTCACTCGTCCTTGGTCCGGCGGGCCTTCCCGTCGGTCGGTTCGTCGCTGGTCCGGGGCGGCTCATGCGGGCCGTCGCGGCGCAACTGCTGACCGGAGCGGAGGATCTCGTCGCTCAAGGGGCGAGGCACGCCTTCATGGGCCGAGTCCACCGCCGGCGGCCGCGGGACTTCCCGACCCAGGCCCAGGCGGCTCAGGCTCGGCCAAAGCAGATGGGCATTGGCTTGGAGATACTTCCAGCGGAAGTAGAAGTGCAGGAAGCACTTGGTATGAAGATGCTGGAGCCGCTCGGGGGATAGATGGTCGCAACGCATCACCGGCCGATAGACCGTGTACTGCTCCAACGGTGCGCCGAGCAGCCGGTCTTTGCTCTCGGCGTAGAACTCCGTGCCGGGATACGGGGTGACGATGTTGAAGTTGGCAAACGTCGGATTGAGCGATTTGGCATACCCCTCCACGTCGCGGATCGACTGCTCGGTATCGCCGGGGAAGCCGATCAGGAACCCGGCCACGGTGCGGATCCCCATGCTGCGGCACAGCGCGATGAAGTCGCGTTGCCGGTCGTCGTTGATCGTCGCCCGGTGATACGCGCGGAGCTTGGTCTGATCCGGGGTCTCGACGCCGATCGTGATACTCGTCAGCCCCACGCGTTTGAGGACGCGGAGGATTTCCGGACGCATCAGATCCACGCGCGTCTCGATGGAGAACTGGATCTTCTGGGGAAGACGTTCGATCTGCTCGACCAGACGGAAGACGCGGCTGCGATCCAGCCCAAAGAGCGGATCGCGGAACTTGAACGAGGCAAATCCCCACCGCTGGATGCCATAGCGCATTTCCTCGACCACGGCCTCCGGACTGCGATGGCGCACGCCGGCTTCGAGGACGAGATAGGGGCAGTAATTGCAGTGAAACGCGCAACCGCGGCTCTGCTGGATCAGGGCCGTGGGGAACTTCCAGAAGTCGTAGCCGATGCGGAACCGCCAGGGCTCGAACAGCGACCAGTCGGGAAACGGGAGCGCGTCGAGGTCTTCGATCGTGCCCAATTGCACGCTCGCCCCCGGCCGGGCCAGCACCTCGTCGAGCTTCCAGAGGAGTTGCTCCGCCTCGCCCTTGACCACGGTCACGTCCAGGTCGGCGAAGGCCTCGGGCATCACCGAGGCGACCGTGCCCACGACGAGCACGCGCTGGGGCGCGGCCTGCTCAAGCACCCGGGCGATGGCCTGGTGTTCCAGCTCGAGGGTGATCAGCGAGGGACAGAAGACGTAGAGATCGGCCCGGACGTCGGTCCGGTCGAGCACATACTCGACCGTGTGGCCCAGGCGGCGAAAGATGGCCGCCAGGTAGGCGTAGAGCAGGCCTACCGGACGCCAGTCCCGAGTGAAGGCGTGGCGGATGAGCTTGCCGCGCAGGCCGCCATAGCCTGGGTACTGGCCGACGCCAAATCCCCCGGCAAAGTCTTTGGAGACGTCCAGCTTCCGTGTGTCCCACAAAACAATATGCATTGTCGTCCTGCTCAATGCTTTGGGCCCTGACACGCAGGTCAGGGCCAAACCAACCGTTCCCTACCGTCACGCCGCCTCGCGTTCAGCGACCAACGCGGATTCCAGCGGGGCGCGTACGTCTTCCGTCCGCCGGAAGGCCGGCGGCGGGCCGCGTCGCACGAAGGCAATCCGTCCGCCGCGGAACAGCCGGTACGTGATCCCTCGCCAGTCGATCTGG
>JBDKTH010000804.1:0-2016 GCA_039680305.1 Thermoguttaceae bacterium
ACAAAGGCGGGGGTCTTCACCGGGGCGACTTCCTCGAGCACCTTGCCGTCCTTCTCCAAGTAGGCCGGATACATCAGGACCACGAAATCCGGCGGGGTGAGGGTGGCCGTCGCATGCGTCAGCCGCGCCGCAAGATGCCCGCCGGCCGAGAAGCCCATCACGCCGATCCGCTTCGTGCTGAGCCCGAACTCACTGCCTCGTTTTTGCAGCAGCGCGAGCGCCGTTTTCGCATCGGCGATCGCCAGCTCGCGGGTTTCTTTGCCGGCGCTGACGTGATAGAGCAAGATCGCGGCGTCGTAGCCAAACTCGTTCAGCTTCTTGGCCACAAAGTGGCCCTCGTGGTTGACTGCGAGGATGCCATAGCCGCCGCCGGGGCAGACCATGACGGTGCCCCGCGACGGCTTCTGCGTCGTCGGGAACAGTTCCAGCACCGGCATCTCCACCTTGTGAATCCGGTCAATGCCGTCCTTGCCCGGCTCCGCCGCGGGGATAGACGCGCCCTCTTTGCCTTCGAGGGAGATGCAGCGGATCTCACCGGCCTGGGCGACGCGCAGCCCAAACACGACCAGCACAACGGCGACAGCGATAGTTCGGTTCATGATGGTTTCGAAACGATTCCTGAAGGGTGACCATGCGTTTTCCAGGGCCCCAGCCTCCGTCGATCGACGCGGACGGGCTGCCCTTAGCCATCCATTGTAATGCGACCGATCTCCGTGTCAAAATAGTGGTTCTCGCGGGCGAGACGTACCGCTACGCCCCCGCCCAGTCGCTCCTTGTGTCGGCCGACCTCCCGCTCGCCGCCCCGGTGGTTGGGGCGTCGCCGATTCGCCCGTGCCTTGCGGTTCGCCGCGGTGCGTTTCCTGGCTCCTGAGAGCGTTTCGTTTCCGCTTTTTCCAGCCGATGGACAGCGCGGGGGCGAGTTTCGTTCGGGGCAAGATAGAACCTGCCCAGGTATTTTCCGAAGAGCTTGGCCACCAAGGAGCCCCCCAACGACTTGCTCTGATTGTCGCGATCACGCTCGTCAAGGAAATCGGCAAACAGGGTTAGCGTGACGTCGCACGGAAGCCCCGTGAACGAGTAGTTGCCCTCGTCGTCGGTCTTCGAAGCGAGAAGAGCAGGCAACGTAAAACCGCGCAGGAGCGGATTCCGACGCTGCCAGGCAGAAGCAATCGTCCAACCAACTTTCGCTTGGTGGCGATTCTCTGATGAAACTCAAGTCGGGTGTCCCCGAGGATCGTTGGATCAACCGTCGCCTGCGTCAGGAAATCAGCCAGCGGCCCGACGCCCTGGTCGATCCCCGCGACCCGGAAGCAATCTATGTTTCGCTGATCCCGCGCGAGACCTTTGCCAAGATCCAACTGACGATGTCGACCGACCTCCTGCTTTTGAAGCTCGACGAGCGAGGCCGCCGACTCGTTATGGAGGGCGACAGCGACCGGTACCGCATCCCGGCCGGGGCGATCTCCGTATGCGAGCCCCAGTGTTTCTTCCACCCCATCGACGCCCAGCACCGCAACCATCTTTGGATGGTTCGCCTCCTCGTCCACGTGGACAACGACCTGCGCGAGCTCCTCCTGTCCGCCGACCACGTCCGCTGGACCCCGCACACCAACACCGGCCGCCGCCGCGCGGCCGAGGGGCTTTGCCAGCGGATCAACGCTCTCCGAGCGTGAGCGGTTTGACGCCCAGGTCGGTGTTAAAGCGTCGTCAGCTGGCGGCTTCATGAACGATCCGTCGGGAAAACGAGGCTCTCGGTAAACGCATAGGTCGATGTGACCAAAGGCAGGTTAGCCATCTTTTGGGACTGCGTCGGCGGGGGCGACCGACCCGAGTTGAGCGAACAAAAAAGCTCACCTGCCGCCGCGGTCAGGTGCAGCGTCTCGTTCGGCCAACATTTTTTCACAGCAAGATTTCTTGGTAGCCCGGTTGTCTACTGTAACCCATCAAGAACTCAGTTACGCCGTGACAGTACAGCTGGTAAGTCGTTTTGCCGCGACGGAATAGGCCTGTCAGCGA
>JBDKTH010000015.1:0-29091 GCA_039680305.1 Thermoguttaceae bacterium
GTGTGACGTGGAGAACTGGGATTTCTCAAATGGTCTCCGGCCGCTCTTCCTCCCGTCGTCGGGGCAGTTTGGCGAAGCCTTCCGCACGGAGAGTCACCGCCACCGCCGCCGGGCTGATCGCCTCTGCTTCCCGGGATACGGTCCGGCTGATGTCGTACATGGACTGGTTCTGCTGCTATCGTGACATCTCAGCCTATCTCTCCAAGCAATCCATAACAGCACCACACTGCAAGATCCTCCAATTCCCGTGCCGTCTCATGAATCCGCAGCTCCTAATGTCAACTCCAAGACGGCCTGTGGGAATCCAGGCTAGCGCAACTGAGCCCGCACGAGGATGAAATAAAGGAGCAGCACCACGGCCAGGACGTAGGTCAGCCAGCGGACGTCGCGGCCTTGGCCGGCGATCAGCTTGACGACGGGGTAGGCGATGAAGCCCAGGGCCAGGCCGTCGGCGATCGAGTAGCTCAGGGGAATCCCGACGATCACCAGGAACGAGGGAAAGGCTTCCGCATAGTTCGACCAGTCGAGCCGAGTGACGCCCTGCATCATCAACGACCCGATCACCACCAGGGCAGGGGCCGTGATCGGCGGATAGCTGCCGACCATGGCGATCACGGGGCTGAAGAACAGGGCCACCAGGAACAAGACGGCCACGGTCAGCGCGGTCAGGCCCGTGCGTCCGCCTTGCTCCACGCCCGCCGCGCTTTCGATGAAGCTGGTCACCGTGCTGGTGCCGAACGCCGCGCCGACGACCGATCCCAGGGCGTCGGACATGAACGCCTGCCGGATCCGCGGGAGCTGATTGTCCTTGATCAATCCGGCCCGTTCGCTCACCCCGACCAGCGTGCCCAGGGTGTCGAAGACCACCATGAACAAGAAGATCAGGATGAACGGGGCCATCGACCAGTTGAGTGCCCGGACCAGATCCATTTTGAGGAAGGTCGGGGCCATGGAAGGTGCGGGCGAGACGACGGCGGTGGCGATCTTGAAGCGGGTCATCAGCATCGACTCGGTGACCAGCTTCGACTGGCTGATCTCGGCGGGCAACTGCGGCAGGGCAAACTTCATCGCGACGGCCAGCACCGTAGTCGCCAGAATTCCCCACAAGATCGCACCCCGCACGCGCGCCGCGTAAAGCCCCGCGGTGAGCAGCAGGCCGAAGAAGAAGATGATCAGGTCCGGCGAGTCAAATCGGGCGTTCAACTTCAAACCGGTGCCCGGATCCTTGAGCACGACCGAGGCGTTTTGCAGGCCGATAAAGGCGATAAACAGTCCGATGCCGATGGCGATCGCATGCCGCATGCTCGGGCTGATCGACGCCATGATCATCTCGCGCACGCCGAAGAACGACAGCAGGACGAACAGCACGCCGGAGAGGAAAACCACTCCAAGGCCGATCTGCCACGGGCTGGTCGCCCCAGGCTGAAGCCGGCCGGCGGCCGTTTCTTGGGCGATCAGGGCCGCGGCCGCCGGTAGCGCCGAGAACACAAAGAAGAAGTTTTGCCCCATCCCCGGCGCCTGGGCGATCGGGTAGCGGGCGTAGAGGGCCATGATCGCCGTGGCCAGCGCGGCGGCCAGGCAGGTGGCCGTCGTGACCGCGCCAAAATCCATGCCCGTCTCGAGGCCGAGCAGGCTCCCCGACAGCACGGCCGGCTGGACGAAGATGATGTAAGCCATGGTCAGGAACGTGGTTAGTCCTGCCAACAACTCGGTGCGCACCGTGGTGCCGTGTTGCGAGAGTCCGAAGAAGCGGTCAAGCATGGCTAGTCTTTCGGGACGCGGGGGTGTCATCTTGGGCATCATCATCCATGGCTTCTCAGGTTGTCAATGCCTGCTTGTGCTGCAGGCGTCTTGCGTACTCCTTGTCTTCGTCACCTTTGCCCTGCGCCCTCAAAGAGGTAGAATAGATGAACCCATGAGCGACAGTAATCTTCACGAAAATACTTCGGCTGCGGGGGAGAGACAACCCCAGCCACTCGATGCGGTGGTGTACGTGGCGAATGAGCCGGTCGCGGAAACTCCGCCGCCACTGCCCCAACCGCAGCCGGTCCGCCCGCAGTGGCGGCGGCCGCTCCTGTTGTTCCTCGCCACCTGTGCGAGCACGTACTATGTGGGCGGGCCGATCTATGCCCTCTGTCTGATTACGATCCTGGTCTGCCACGAGATGGGCCATTTCATCCAGGCCCGGCGATACGGGGTTTACTCCAGCCTGCCGTTTTTCATCCCCATGCACGTCGAGCCGATAGGCACGATGGGGGCGGTGATTGGCATGTCGTCGAGCATTACCAACCGTCGGGCCCTGTTCGATATCGGGATTAGCGGTCCTCTGGCGGGGTTAGTGCCCACGATCCTTTTTTGCACCCTGGGGCTCATCTACGATTCCCATCTGGGGCGCAACAACCCGTATGCCATGCAGTTCGGCGAACCGCTGTTGTTCAAACTGCTCGCCTGGCTTCGCTATGGGCCGATTCCCGAGCATCAGACGGTCTATATTGGCGCGATGACGCTTGCCGGTTGGGTCGGCCTGTTGATTACTGCCCTGAATCTCTTTCCGATCGGGCAGCTCGATGGCGGGCACGTGCTCTACGCCCTGCTGCGGCGAAAAGCCCATTGGACGGCCACGTTGATTCTCGTCGGCGCCATCGTGGCGGTCGTCTTGTTCCGTTACTACTGGTGGACGTTGATGCTCGTGCTGTTGATGTTCATGGGCCCCAAGCATCCACCCACCGTGGACGACGATCTGCCGCTGGGGACTTGGCGCACGGTGCTCGGCTGGGCCACGCTCGCCTTCTTGCCGCTCGGCTTTACGCCCAATCCGTTCGCACTTTAGCAGCGATCGCGATAGTGTGTGCGTGTGCCACTGCTTGCCTGGAAGGCAAGCAGTGTCGCCCAGGACACGGCCGAAGCGAAGCTGCCGCACTGCTTGCCTGGAAGGCAAGCAGTGGCACACCGCGTTACACGAACCCTGCGTCAGTTGCCCAGCGATTGGAGCGGGGCGGGGATCCGGCCGCCGAAGTGGACGAATTGGTCGCTGGCCCCGGCGTTGCGCACCTCGATGACCGGGGTGGAGCCGAACAGGCCGCCGAAATCGACGCGGTCGCCAGCCTTGGCCCCTGGCACAGGGATCAGTCGGGCAGCGGTCGTCTTATTGTTGATCACGCCGATCGCCATTTCGTCGGCAATGATCGCGGCGATCGTTTCCGCGGGCGTGTCGCCGGGGATGGCGACCATGTCCAGACCGACCGAGCAGACACTGGTCATGGCCTCGAGCTTTTCCAGCACGAGATGGTGGGCACCGACCGCTTCGGCCAACGTGGCGTCCTCGCTCACGGGGATAAACGCGCCGCTCAGTCCGCCGACCGAGCTGGAGGCAAAGAGTCCACCTTTCTTAACCGCGTCGTTCAACAGCGCCACGGCCGCCGTCGATCCGGGGGCGCCGATCCGGGCGATCCCGAGCGTCTTGAGGATTTCTCCGATACTGTCACCGACCGTCGGGGTAGGGGCCAGCGAAAGGTCGACGATCCCAAAGGCCACGTTCAACTCCGCGGCCACTTCCCGGCCGATCAACTCGCCAACGCGGGTCACGCGGAAGCTGGTGATCTTGATCTCCTCGGCCAGGTCGCCCAGGGTCAGCTTGCCGCCCAGGGCGATACGGCGTTTCAATGCACTGCCGACCACGCCCGGGCCGGAGACGCCGATATTGATCGTGGCCTCGGGCTCGCCCGCTCCCATGTAGGCCCCGGCCATGAAGGGATTGTCTTCGGGGATGTTGGCAAACACGACCAGCTTGGCACAGCCGAATCCCCGCTGGGCCTCGGTGGCCTTGGCGATCTGCAGGATGATGTGCCCCATCTGATGAATCGCGTCCATGTTGATCCCCGCCTTGCGCGAGGCGACGTTGATCGAGGAGCAGACGCGAACCGTTTGCGACAGGACGTCGGGGAGCGAATTCATCACCACCGAGTCGCCCGCCGAGATCCCCTTGTGGACCAAGGCGGTGAACCCGCCGACGAAATCGACACCGCATTCCTCGGCCGCCTGGTCGAGGGTCTGGGCCACCTGGACGGCCGCCGCGTGGCCATGCCCGGCCAGGAGGGTGGAGATCGGCGAGATCGCCAACCGCTTGTTGGTGACCGGGATGCCGTACTTGCAGCCGACCCGGTCGCAGACCTCCACGAGCCGACTCGCCCGGGACATGATCTTGCTGCGCAGCTTGCGGCAGACGTGCTCGACGCTGGGCGCGGCACAATCCTCGAGATTCAACGCCAGCGTGACGGCCCGCACGTCGAGGTGCTCGGCGTGGAGCATATGGATGGTCGAGAGGATTTCGTCGGTGCGAAGCATGAGGGAGGGTTCAGGGCTAGAGGGCAGGATTCGTCGCGCAGATCATCCGCAACTGGTTGGTGGCCACGAAAACATTCTCGTGCTGCAACTTCACGGTGAAGCCGAGTTCGTCGCCCATTTGTTCGAGGTCGGCTTGGAGCAGGCGGAGATCCCAATGGGTGGGGACCTCCAACTGGCCGATGAGCACGAATTCGTCGCCGCTCCGGTCGCCGTAGAGGTCGACGATATTGATGTCCTTGCCGGCCAGGTACTGGCTGAACCGGCGCACGATGCCGGGCTGGTCCTTGCCAAAGGCGGTGATCACGAAGCGGTCGCTGGGGAGCTTGGGGCGGAAACTCTCGGGCAGGCGCCGCGGCCGGGCCATCACCTGGAACGGGGAGTGGCTGTTGCCCGCCTTGCGCACCCGTTCCGCCAGGCACTCCGCCTCGATGGAGTTGGGGAGGCTGACGATCATGATCAGCGTAAAGTAGCCGCCGAGCACCGTTTGGCTGCAGGCATCGATATTCCCGTCGAGCGACTCGACCGCCTCGGTCACGGCGGCGACGATGCCCGGGTGGTCGTCCGACATCACGTCCAACACGTAGGAATGCTCAAATCGCGTCATCATGGGTCGTTGCCACCTCGCGGAGCTTGGACCAGGGTCATACGCCAGGGATGATCCCATCTCCCTCCGGGAGAGGGTTAGGGTGAGGGGAATTGCCGAGAGACATAGCCATTGGGCCTTCCCCTCACTCTGGCTGTCTTCCGAAGGGAGAGGGAGTCTGGGGACAGTCTCTCACAAGCCCACCCCATGGGCAAGAGATACGGATCTGCCTAAGGCTACCATAAAAGTGGCCCCAAACCAACCCGTACTAGGAGGACAAAACACCTCCGCTATTGCGGGCTCACCCGCCAGACCGCAGAAACGCCCACGTTTACTCAGGCCGCAGCCGGCGTGTAGCCTCGCTCGCGGCAGATCCCGGCGATCAGGTCGGCTGTAGCCGGCAGGCCAAGCCGCTCCGTATTGATCACCAGATCGTAGAGATGCGGATCGGCAATGTCGCGGCGGAAGAACCGGCTGACGAACTCCCGCCGGTTTTTGTCGAGTTCGGTCATGTAATGCTTGGCCTGCTCGAACGTAAACTCCATCAGTTTGGCGAGCCGTTCCGCACGGAATTTCTCCGAGGCGACGAACCGGACCGACAGCCCGCGGGCAGGCGGCAGGATGAAATGCGCGCCCCGGCCGACAAAGATCACCTTGCCTCGCCGGGCAGCCGCGACGATCAACCGCTGGAGATCGACCACATACTTCTCGTGCGGCACGATCCGCCGATCTGCCCAGGGACCGAGCAAATCGTAGACCCAGGTGGCCTTGGTCTCGTCGACCAGATCCAGCATGGAGCGCGACAGGCGGAATCGCTCGGCGACTTGGTCGACCAGACTCTTGTCGAGCACTTCCCAGCCCAGCCGCTGGCCCAACTGCTGCGCGACCTCCTCCCCGCCGGCCCCAGCCTCACGCGAGATCGACACGTAAGGGCCAAGCATTTGCCCCGTCGTATGACCCTCATCCGCGCGAACCAATCGGTCGGCGATCTGCTGGGCCATCTCCCACGCCCGCATCTGCCGCTCGGCGGCGGCGACAATCCTCGGTTCCTCCCGGGTATGCTCTTTCATGATTGACCTCCCATCGATGAAAGACCCTGGTACCACCGGGTGAGGCGTCGGGCGACGAGTTCGTCCCGTCGGCGGCCTCTAATACAAAGGAGGCATCTTGGGTAACCCCCTTGTATCGAGACCAAGCCCCACCTAAAGATAGTGTAGGGACGGAGGCGAAAAAAGAAAAGTGTTGAGCTTCGTTTTTCCTGACACTCCGCGGTTTGCCGCCCCTTGCGGCGATTCTCTGATTGGTATTGCAGTGGCCCCGGGGGAGGAGAATGTCGAAGGTCGAAAGGCCAAATGACGAAGGAATGACGAAGCACGAATGACCAAAGGCTGTACGGCGTTACCCCCTTCGGGCTTTGTCCTTTCGCCATTCCTTCGACATTTGGCTTTTCGACCTTCGACATTTTCTGGTTTTGTCTGTCAAAACTCCCGGGGGTGGCTCCCAGGATCCGGCAAGTTCAGTTAGAATCCGACTTTCCCGAGCCGCACGTAGCCGCCCCAGTGCCGTCGGCGAACCCCCATGCTATGCTGATTTTACCGGGGGCCGGCGGCACTCGTGCCATCGTGTCGCCATGCGCTACCAGAAGTAAGACGACCGGACTACCAGAACATAGAGAATTGGAGCCTTTGGATGAGAAGCCTTGTCGTTGCCGTCGGTCTGCTCCTGACATTCGCCTCCCAAGCGACCGCCGTCACGGTGCTGGTCGAAGCGGAGAGTTTTGCCAACGCCGGCGGATGGCTGGTGGACCAACAGTCGATGGACGTGATGCACTCGTCCTATCTGCTGGCGCATGGGCTGGGCCGGCCCGTGGGCGACGCCGTGACCACGGTCACGCTGCCCGAGCCGGGCGAGTATCGCGTGTTCATCCGCACCAAGGATTGGGTCGCCCGTTGGAACGCTCCCGGCACGCCGGGCAAGTTCCAATTGCTGGTCGACGGCAAGCCGCTGGCGGAAACCTTCGGCACCAAAGGGGCCGACTGGGCGTGGCACGACGGCGGCACGGTGAAGATCGACAAGAAAGAAGTGACGCTTGCGCTACACGACCTGACCGGTTTTGAAGGGCGCTGCGATGCGATCGTCCTGACGACCGACGCGGGCTTCACGCCGCCTGAAGAACTGAAGGCTCTCGACGCGTTTCGCGATCAGAAGCTGAACCTGCCCGAGAAGCCGGCCGAGGCGGGGAGCTACGATCTGGTCGTGGTTGGCGGCGGGCTGGGCGGCTGCTGTGCGGCCGTCTCGGCGGCTAGGCTCGGATTGAGCGTGGCTCTGATCCAGGACCGCCCGGTCCTGGGTGGCAACTCGAGCTCCGAAGTCCGGGTGTGGATCGGCGGACGTTTCAAGGTGCCGCCCTACCCGGTGATCGGCGAGATCGTCGCCGAGATGTTCACCCGGCCGCAGTATTGCCCCGGTCCGGCCGAGGACTACGGCGACGACGTGAAGCTCAAAGTGGTCAAGGCCGAGAAGAACCTGTCGCTATTTCTCAACGAGCATGTCGACCGCGTGGAGATGGACGCCGGCCGGATTCGGGCCGTCGTCTCCAAGAACATCGTGAACAGCGGCCGCTCGCGGTTCGTCGGCCGCTGGTTTGTCGACAACACGGGCGACGCAACGATCGGCTTCCTGGCCGGCGCCGACTGTGAGATGACGGCCAAAGGCCACATGGGCACGAGCAACCTCTGGGCCCCGGTCGACACCGGCTCGCCCGAGTCGTTCCCCCGCTGCCCCTGGGCCCTGGACCTGACCGACAAGCCGTTTCCGACCGAACTGAAGCAGTTGGGGCAGTGGTTCTGGGAGAGCGGCTTTGACCTGGACACGATCACCGACGCCGAAGCGATCCGCGATCACAACCTTCGGGCGATGTACGGCGCCTGGGACTGCCTGAAGAACGTCAAGAAGCTCTATCCCAACCATCGGCTCGACTGGGCGGCGGCGATCGCCGGCAAACGCGAGTCGCGGCGGCTGTTGGGCGATGTAGTCCTGACCAAGGAGGACGTGCTCAGCGGACGCGAGTTCCCCGATGGCTGCGTGTCGTCGACTTGGTCGATCGATCTGCATTATCCGCAGAAGAAGTACGTCGAGGCTTCGCCCGAGAACCCGTTCATCTCCGTGGCCGAGTTCACCCGGTTCAAGAAGAACCCCTATCCGGTTCCCTACCGCTCTCTCTATTCACGCAACGTGCCCAACCTGATGATGGCCGGACGCAACGTGAGCGTGACCCACGAAGCCCTGGGCACCGTCCGCGTGATGGCCACCGGCGGGCTGATGGGCGAAGTCCTTGGCCGCGCCGCGGCGATCTGCAAGAAACACGACACCGATCCGCGGGGCGTCTATCAGCAGTATCTCGAGGAGTTCAAGCAGCTGCTCCAGCAGCCTACCAAGAAGGCGACCCTCGCTGCCGCCGGGTTTGCCGGCCAGGTGGGCAAGAATGTGGCCGTTGGTGCGCACGCGGCCAGTTCCGGCGACCGGGATTCCGAGGGCCATCCGGCGAGCATGGTCGTCGATGGAGCAAGCGACACCCTGAGCAACGACCTGCGCTGGCTCAGCAAGGGCCCCATGCCCCACTGGATCGAGCTGCGTTGGGATGCCCCCAAGACGATCACCGCCGCACGGATCTTCTCCGGCTACGCGCAGGGAGGAACCGTCGGCGACCCGATCTCCGCCTTCGTCCTCCAGTGGTTCGACGGCAACAGCTGGCAGTCGATCCCGGAGACCGCGACCCTTGGAAACACGAAGGTCGACTGGCAGTGCCAGTTCAAGCCGGTCACCACGCAGCGAGTCCGCCTGTTGGTGGAAGAATCGAAGGGGAACGTCTCCCGGATTTGGGAAGTCGAGCTCTACGAGCCGAAGTAGAGGCGTTCGATTGTTCGACCCTCGCCCGCGCAGCGGGAGAGGGTGGCGAGGAACGAGCCGGGTGAGGGCTGCCTGGACAGTCACGAAGCTGAGTGTTTGGCGATTCAGCCCTTACCCCCGGCCCCTCTCCCGCTGCGCGGGCGAGGGGAGCCTGATGGGCTCCTTCTCTGAGAGGTTGCCGCTCAAGGCCCCGGCTGGGCTTCCTGGAAGCTTTGGATCTCCGGCTGATAGCCGATGACGTCCACGAGCGTAATGCTCAGGAAGATCCCCAGGAAGAGCAGGGCCGTGACGAAGACAATCCCGTTAAAAGGGTTGTCGTAGCGCAGGTGCATGAAGTAGAGGGCCACGAGGCCTGCCTTCGCAGTCGCGATGATCATCGCGATCCAGAGATTCCAGCCGCCAAAGTCGAACTGGGGCGTGGCCGCCAGCACCGTGATCACCGTCAACACGATCAGGGCCGCGTAGACGCCCAGGAGCATCGGCATCGACATCACGTGGGCCATCGGGTGATGAGCCTCCTCGCTGGCGTTCAGGGCGTGTTCCGTACGTTCGGTCATCGCGTCTCACCTAATGGATCAGGTACAACAGCGGGAAGAGGAAGATCCAGACCAGATCGACCAGGTGCCAATAGAGGCCCACGTAGTCGACCGGTCCAAAGTAGAGCGGGCTGAAATCGCCGCGGATCGACCGGGCCAGGACCCAGCCGATGGCCCCCATCCCCGCGATCACGTGGAGCCCGTGCAGGCCGGTCATCACGAAGTAGATGCTGAAGAAGATGCCCACGTGGCGCGGGGCCTGTGCGTGTTTGGCTGCCTCCTTTGTCGCGTGGCCGTCGGCCGGCTCGGCCGGCTCGGCCGGCTCGGCCGTTTCGGCGTGTTCGACCGGCTTGTACTGGCGAGCCCAGAGGAGTCCTTCCTCCCACTTGTTGCGATATTCGGCATACTTGATCCCCAAGAAGCCGCACCCGCCCAGGAGCGTCAGCGCCAAAAGGACCACCAGCCGCCGTCGCTGTCCAAGCTGGGCCGAGCGCACGGCCCAAGCCATCGTCAGGCTGCTGGTGATCAGCACGCCCGTGTTGATCGCTCCAAGCGTCTTGGAGAGGTACTGGTGGGCGTACTCAAAGATCTCCGGGTGATTGGCCCGATAGACGGCGTAGGCGCAGAACAGGCCGCTGAACAGGAGGATCTCCGTCAGCAGGAAGACCCACATCCCCAGCTTGCCCGTGCTGAACTGTTGCTCCGGCGTCTCGAAGTGGTGTGCCAGAAACGCCGGGTGTTCGCCGTGGGCTTCCGGCTTGGTCACTTCGGCCTCCGCTTTCGGTTTGTAAGATTCCTGCTCCGCCATTGTCAACACTCTGGAAAGAATGGTTTAGCCCGGTCGCTTGCGACCGGAGAAATGCTGGCGGCACGCCTCCCCCAATTTGCAATTTGCATTTTCCAATTCTCAATTTTCAATCTTCTTCCGAACGTATCCTCCCGCCACCGGATCAAACACAAACTCCCGCACCGCATACGGATCGCCCGCTCGCGGCTGCTTGGCGAAATTATCGTGCGGCGGCGGCGAGCTGCACTGCCATTCCAGCGTGGCTCCGCCCCAAGGATTGGCGGGCGCTCGGCGTCCTTTGAAGAGCGAGTAGAGGAGGTAGAACAGGACGAGGAACAGGCCGACGGACAAGAGGTAGGAGCCGATCGACGACATCAGGTGGTAGAGGAAGAATTCGGGGTGCTCGCCGAGCATCGCCTGGTAGTCGTAGTAGCGTCGGGGCATGCCTTGGCTTCCCAGGACGAACTGCGGGAAGAAGGTCAGGTTGAAGCCGATGAAGGTGGCCAGCCATCCGATGCGGCCCCAGAACTCGCTATACATCCGGCCGGTCATCTTGGGCCACCAGTAGTGGAGCCCGGCCAAGAACGCGGCCAGGGTGCCGCCGACCATCACGTAGTGGAAGTGGGCGACGATGAAGTAGGTGTCGTGCAGGTGGATGTCGGTGGCCAGCGTGCCCAGGAAGAGCCCCGTCAGGCCGCCGATGCCGAAGAGGAAGATGAACAGCAGGGCGTAGAGCATCGGCGTGTCCAGCTGGATCGAGCCTTTGTACATCGTGGCCAGCCAGTTGAACACCTTGATCGCCGAGGGGATCGAGACGCTGAACGTCAGCGCGCTGAAGATCACGCTCGACAGGGCCGTCTGGCCGCTGGTGAACATATGGTGGCCCCAGACCAAAAAGCCCAACAGCGCGATCGCCAGGCTGCTCACGGCGATGAACTTGTAGCCGAAGATGTGCTTGCGGCTGAACACCGAGATCACTTCGCTGACGATTCCCATGGCCGGCAGGATCATGATGTACACGGCCGGATGGGAGTAGAACCAGAAGAAGTGCTGAAACAGCACCGGGTCGCCGCCCAGCTTCGGGTCGAAGATCCCCAGGCCCAATGCCCGTTCGGCCGCGATCAACAACAGGGTGATGCCCAGCACCGGGGTGGCCAGCACCTGGATGATCGACGTGGCGTAGAGGGCCCAGAGCATCAGCGGCATCCGGAACCAGCCCATCCCGGGCGGTCGGAGCATGTGGATCGACGCAATGAAGTTGACCCCGGTGAAGATCGAACTGAACCCGAGGATAAAGGCCCCGGCGACTGCCGTGATCACCCGGGTATCGGTCGTCGTACTGTAGGGGGTGTAGAACGTCCATCCCGTGTCGAGCCCGCCCAGCCCGAGGACGGCGAAGAAGAACAACGCGCCGAGGACCCACAGGTAATAGCTGGCCAGGTTGAGCCGTGGGAAGGCGACGTCCTTGGCCCCGAGCATGATCGGGAGCACGAAGTTGCCAAAGGCGCTGGGGATCCCGGGGATGATGAACAGAAAGACCATCACCGCCCCGTGGAGCGTGAACATCTGGTTGTAGGCGTCTTTGCCGATGATCGTCGGCCCGGGGGCAATCAGCTCCGTACGGATCAACAGCGCGAAGATGCCGCCCAGAAGGAACGACGCCAGCACCGATACCAGGTACATGACGCCGATCCGTTTGTGGTCGAGCGTCAGGGCCCAGGACCAGAAGCCGCGCGTATGAGTCAGGTAGTTGTCGCCGGCGGGTCCGGGCGGCTCGTGCCCAAAACCGGCCGGTCGATCGGTTGTCGCATGTGCCATGACGTGTTCTTGCCTAGCTATGTCAGAAGTGTGGTTGTCAGAATTACTTCAGCGATTTGATGTATTCGGCAATGGCCGTGATCTGGTTGTCTTTAAGGCGGCCCTTGTAGGTGGGCATGACGCCCTGGAATCCCTGGCGGATCTTGGCCATCGGTTCCAGGATCGACTCACGGATGTAGTTGTCGTCGACTTGCGTGGGCGAGGCGTTGGCAAAGGTGTGCGTCTGACCGTAGATCCCTTTGAAGCTTGGGCCCACCTTGACGCTGTCGTCGGTGGAGTGGCAGGCCCCGCAGCCATTGCGCACCACCAGTTCGCGTCCGGCCTCCACGGGCGGAAGCCGCGTGAGGATGTTGGCGGCCTCTTCGAGCCACTTTTCAAACTCGCCGGATTTGTGCACCACTACTTTCGAGAGCATGTCGGAATGGCCCGTGCCGCAATATTCGGTGCAGTACAAGTCGTATTCGCCCGGGGTCACGGCCTCGAACCAGGCCTGGGTGTAGCGCCCGGGAACGAGGTCCATCTTTACGCGGAACGCGGGCACGAAGAGGCTGTGGATCACGTCTTCCGAGGTCATGGTCAGCCGGACCGGCCGGTCCACCGGGACATGCAGGATCGGCGAGGTTGTGCCGTCGGGGTAGGTGAACACCCAACTCCACTTCTGCCCGATCACGCGGATATCGTAGGCGTTGCGCGGCGGGGTCTTCATATTCAGGAAGGCAGTGAAGCCGAAATAGAACATCGTGACCACCAGCACGACCGGGATGAAGGTCCAGGTCAGCTCCAGGGCCGTGCTGTGGCTGGGCGATCGGCTTGGCTCGAAGCCCGGCCGGCGGCGGTAGCGGATCACAAACAGGACCATCAGCACGACAATCAGCGCAAAGAAAAAGGCGGAGATCCCCAGGATGTAATGGAAGACGAAGTCCACGGCCGGGGCGACCGTCGACGCCTTCGGCGGCATCCAGAACGAGCCGCCGGCCTGGGCCAAAAGGCCCGCCTGGACGCTTGTGCCGAGACTGGGGAACGCCAGTAAAGTGTTCATTGCGGTTCCTGCGTCTCCGTTGCTTGAGCGGCCGCTCGTCGTGCGCCGCGCCGCCAGAAGACCGCCACCATGCCGGCCAGCACCACGAGCATCGCGGCGCCGCCCACTCGCATGAGCTTCACGGCGGCCGGTCCATAGCGGCCTTTGTCGGCGTCGTAATGGAAGCAGTAGAGGACCACCCGGTCCAGCGTGCTGCCGATCTTGCCTTCCGCCGCCTCCAGGAGCGTGAGCTTGAGGGTCTGCGGATCGTACTCGATCCCGTATAGGTATCGCGACACCCGGCCGTCGGGCGTGCAGATGAACGTCACGGCCGGATGGGCGTACTGCTGAGTCGACGCATCATAGACGTAACCGAAGCCGACCGTGGCGGCCAGCTTCCGGATGTCGGCCTCGCGCCCAACGAGGAAGTGCCACCCCTCGCCGCCGCCCGGGCGGCCATAAACCTTCAGGTACTTCTTCTTGGTCAACTCCGCGCGTTGGGCGGTCTCCTTCGGATCGACGCTCACCGTGACCATCTGGAAATTCTCGCCGATGTTCCACGGCATCCCCTGGAGCCCCTGGAACAGGCCGGTCAACTGCAGGTTGCAGAGCATCGGGCAGTTCGAATAGTTCAGCGTCATGACCACCGGCCGCCGGCCGTCAAAATAGTCACGCAACCGGACCGCTTTCCCATCCGAGGCCACGAACGGCAGGTCTAGCGGAAGCTGGGCATCGAGGTGCTCGGTGACCGTCACCTGCTTGAGTTCCTCGGGCGTTGGCTCGATCCGCTCGGCGGCCACGGTGGCAGTGCTTTGGGCGACGAGGAGCATCGCTAGCACGAGGGTCAATAGCGTGTTTGGAAATTGCTGCCGATCGCCAGGGATCTGCGAGCCCTTGGCCGCTTCGCGGTAAGTCAACGGAAGGGAGCCGATCCCTGATCGCGTTCTGAATATACGCTTTAAGCAGTCCATGTTCACGGCCGACCTCCTTTGTTCGGCGGGGCGGAGTGTTTCGGCTTGGCGTCGCGCTTGGCCGACTGGTCGGCCACGACCAGTTCCATCGCCCGATCGATCGGAATCGTCACGATCCCTTTGGATTGGTCGACCCAGCGATACTCGGCCAGCCGGGCCTGCTGATTGGCCGTCACCGTGGCCAGTTCCGCCGGGGCCTGGCTGGTCTGCTTCTGATAGCGTTCCCGGGCGGATGCCTGGTAGTAGACCACCATCACCAGGATCACGACCGCGAACGTCAGGATCGCAACGATCAAGCCCACCAGGGCGATCGTTCCGGACTTGACATCGTCATATTCAGCCATTGCGTCGACTCACCTCAATAGTTCTCAAAGGCCAACGACTCGGGCAGACGCGGATCGCCCAGCGGAATGAGCGAGTGCTGCCCGGCCAGTGCGATCAGGCCGGCCAGGTACAGGCAGCCAAGCCCGGCGAGAAGCGACACGTCGATCACGCCAAACGGCACGCGGTCGGGCGAGAGGCCGGGCATCACCAGCCAATACATGTCGAGCCAGTGGAACGCCAAGGTCCAAACCGCCCAGAAGGCCAGGAGCCGCGGCCGCCGTTTCACGGTGCGGGAAAGCAGGCCGAAGAACGGAAGGATCAACTGGCCGAACAACAGGGCCAGCGAGACCACCGCCCAAGGGCCGGTCTGCCGGGCGTGATACCAGGTGGTTTCCTCGGGCAGGTTGGCGTACCAGATCAACATGTACTGGGAGAAGGCGATGTAGCCCCAGAAGATGATGAATCCCAACAGCAGCTTGCCCAAGTCGTGATAGTGTTCCGTGGTGATCGTCAAACTCAACCGGCCGCAGGCCTGCAGCGCGACGGCCGCCAGGATAATCGTTCCCAGTGCGCCGAGAGTCGTGCCGGCAAAGTAGTAGACGCCGAAGATCGAGCTGAACCAGGTGGGCTCCAACGACATCAGCCAGTCGAACGAGGCGAACGTCACGGTGACGGCGAACAGCAGCAAGGCCACCGGGCTGGCCCGTTCCATCTGGATCGTCAGTGCCGGATCGCCCGACTCGTCCTGTTGGCGCGAGCGGGCGAGAAAGAACCGTGCCAGGAGCCACCAGACGGCGAAGTAGAGCACCGCGCGTACGGTGAAGAACGTCAGTCCAAAATAGCCTGCCTTGTGCTGCAGGACTTCACTGGCCCGGACGACCTCGGGATTGTTCCACACGTAGAGCGTGGAACTGCCCAAGAGGATCGGCACGAGAATCGGCAGGAACAGCACGGCCAGAAGCGGCATCGTGGCGGCCAACAGTTCGGCCAGTCGCCGGATGGTCACGCTCCAACCCGCCCGGGTCACGTGGTGCAACGCGACGAAGAACAGCCCGCCCAGGGAGATGCTCAGGAAGAAGGCGTAGCTGACCAGGTAGGCGTGGAAGAAGTAGGCCCATCCGTCGCCTTGCCGCCAGCCCAGCCCGGCACCGACCGCCAGCCCGGCAAGTCCCACGATCGCCAGCGCCACGGCGACCGGTCGGGTACGTGCGCCGAGCGTCGTGCGTTCACTGCCAAGGTCAGGAATCGTTGTCGGGTACATGGTTGATCGGCTCATCGAATCTGGTCTCTCACTTCCTTCGGCACATCCTCAAGCGTTGCTCGCTGGCTTCGCTCCAACGCCCGCACGTAGAGCACGATGGCCCAGCGGTCGGCCACCGCGATCTGGGCTCCATAGGCGGGCATCTTTCGGACGCCGTGGGTGATCGTGCTGAACAACTGGCCATCGGCCTGGTCGCGCACGGTGTCGACGTGCAGGGACAGCGGCGGGACCCAGTTGGGATCCGCACGGCGCGTCGCCCGCTGGGAGACAATCCCGTCGCCATCGCCCCCCAGGCCGTGGCACGGGGCACAGTAGGTGTTGTACTGCTCCTGGCCGCGGGCCATGAGCGACCGCGTGACGGGGATCGGAATCCCGGTTACCCATTGGTCGTTGCGTTTGCCCTGGTAAAGGGGCTCGTTGCCGTCCATTTCGCCGCGGGCAACCGTGCCGGCCACCGGCGGACGCATCGCCCGGCCGTCGGCAAACAGCGGGTTGGCCTGCTGCATGAGGAACTTGGGCTGGGCGACCATGTCGTCAAAGATGCGGATTCGCGTGATATCGCTCGTGACCAGGCGAGTCCTCGCGATCCAAAGCGGCGGAATCAGGCTCAACGCAGCCAGCACGGCCACCGCCCAGATCAGGAGCGAGGGGATCTTCGTGCCGGTCGTCGGGGCGTAGCACGTCTCGACCGCGACGGGCTCCAGCGATTCGAGGAAGTCGCGAGTCTCGTCGGCGTCGAACTCCGGATCGCTCGCCTCGATCGACACGAAGAAACCGTCGGTCGTCACGCGTGCAAACCGCTCGGCGGTGAACGTCGGGTGCGAGAACTGCGGCAGCCGGTTGAGCAGCAACACACCGCCAAAGGCGGTGAGCGCACTGAACAACACGACCAGTTCGAAGGCGATCGGAATATTGGCGGGCAGGGCCAGATACGGCTTCCCGCTGGTGATGATCGGATAGTCGACCCCGTTGGTCCACCACTGGAGCCAGAGCGCGAACAGCCCGCCGGTGATCCCGGCGCCCAGGACCAGCCACGGGAGGATCGTCGGCCGGATCCCCATCGCCCGTTCGATCCCGTGCACCGGATACGGGCTGTGGGTATCCCAGTCCCGATATCCTGCCTGCCGGACGCTGGCCGCCGCCGCCAACAGGGCCTTCTCCCCGTCAAACTGCGCCACCAGTCCCGCGACCTTCGCCTGCGGTTCCGCGACTTCGATTGTGGTTTCGTGTTCACTCATCTCATCATTCATCATTCTGCACTCATCATTCTGCCTTCTGCCTTTCCCTCCTCGCCGCCGTGGTCGTGCGGGAGGACGGCTTTGACCTCGGCCATGGCGACCATCGGCAGATAGCGGCAGAAGAGCAGGAAGAGGGTGAAGAACAGGCCGAAGCTGCCGATCAGCATGCCGAGGTCGACCCAGGTCGGCTTGAACAGGCCCCAACTCGACGGCAGGTAGTCGCGGCTCAGGGAGGTGATCACGATCACAAACCGCTCCATCCACATCCCCACGTTCACCAGCACAGCGACAACGAGCATCATCCAGGGCGTGGTGCGCCATTTCTTGAACCAGAACAGCTGCGGCACCACGACGTTGCAGGTCACCATGGTCCAATAGGCCCAGGCGTAGGGGCCCATCGCCCGGTTCAGGAAAGCAAACATCTCGTACTGGCTGCCTCCGTACCAGGCCACGAAGAACTCGGTGGCGTAGGCGTAGCCGACCATCAAGCTCGTGGCCAGGATGACCTTGTTCATGTTGTCCAAGTGGCGGATCGTCACCAGGTCCTTGAGGCCGAAGTAGGCCCGGGCGGGGACCATCAGGGTCACCACCATGGCAAACCCGCTGAAGATCGCCCCGGCCACGAAGTAGGGCGGGAAGATCGTTGCATGCCAGCCGGGGACCACGGAGACGGCAAAGTCGAAGCTCACCACCGAGTGGACACTGAGCACCAGCGGCGTGGCCAACGCGGCCAGCAGCAGGTAGGCCCGCTCGTACCGGTGCCACTGACGCGACGAGCCTCGCCAGCCAAGGGCGAAGATCCCGTACAGCGTCCGCCGGATGCGGCTGGTGGCGCGGTCGCGGAACGTCGCCAGGTCGGGGATCATCCCCAGGTACCAGAACAACAGCGACACGGTCGCGTAGGTGCTCACCGCAAACACGTCCCACATCAGCGGGCTGCGGAAGTTCGGCCAGACGGTCATCTGGTTCGGATACGGCATCAGGAAGTAGGCGTACCAGACCCGGCCGATGTGGATCCCCGGAAAGATCCCCGCGCAGCACACGGCGAAGATCGTCATCGCCTCGGCGAAGCGGTTGATGCTCGTGCGCCAGCGCTGGCGGAAGAGGAACAGGATCGCCGAGATCAGTGTCCCGGCATGGCCGATGCCGACCCAGAAGACGAAGTTGACGATCGGGAAGCCCCAGGAGACCGGCACATTGTTGCCCCAGACGCCCACGCCCGTGACGATCAGATAGCCGATCAGCAGGAAGAACATCCCGGCCAGGCTCGCGGAAACGGCGAACGCCGCGTACCAGGTCCACGGCGGGCGCGGCCACTCGGCGACTCGCGCGACGGTGTCGGTCACGCTGACGAGGTCTTGCCGTCCGGTGACCAGCGGGGCTCGCCGTCGCGGATCGTTTGTCGTGATGTCGTCCGGATAATTACCCGGCATGGCCATGGTGGTCATGGTGGCCGTCTTCAAGCTCGGGGTTGGGATTCCGAATCCTTGCCAAATACGCCGTGCGCGGCTTCGTGTTCAATTCGCCCAGCAGGTCATAGGCGCGATTCGCCGTATGGTCCTGGAGGACCTGGCTTGCCGGATCGTTCAGGTCGCCAAACGTGATCGCCTGGGTGGGGCAGGCCTGCTGGCAGGCCGTCTGGATCTGGCCGTCGCGGATCTCCCGCCCCTCGTTCTTGGCCGCGACCCTCGCCGCCTGGATCCGCTGCACGCAGTAGGTGCACTTCTCCATCACGCCCCGGCTGCGCACCGTCACTTCCGGGTTGTAGACCATCTTCAGCACAGCGTTGTCCGGCTTGCCGAGGTCCTTGTGATAGTTGAAGAAGTTGAACCGGCGGACTTTGTACGGGCAGTTGTTCGAGCAGTAACGGGTGCCCACGCAGCGGTTGTAGACCATCTCGTTGAGCCCCTCGGCGCTGTGCACCGTGGCCATCACGGGGCAGACCTGCTCGCACGGGGCGTTCTCGCAATGCTGGCACGTGACGACCTGGTGCGACACGGCCGGATCGTCCGGCGAGCCGCGGAAGTAGCGGTCCACGCGGATCCAGTGCATCTCGCGCCCCTCGAGGAGGCGCGACTTGCCCACGATCGGCACATTGTTCTCCGCCTGACAGGCCACCATGCACGCGCTGCACCCGAGGCATTTGTTCAAATCGATCGACATCCCCCAGCGATGCCCTTCGTACTTCGGTTCGTCGAAGAGCGAGGCCAGCGGCGGATGGTGGACCGTGTGCTGGGCAAACTGGGGATCGGCCTTGTACTCGGCCAGCGTGGCTTCGCGCACCAACTGGCCGAGCCGCTCGGCCCGGCCCTTCTGACCGATCGTGTCGATCGCATGATGGTCCTGCGTGCTGGCCAGGGTATAGGGCTTGCCGGTAGGCTGGACCGAAAGGCCTCGGTCGAATCCCATCGCCTTGCTTTGCCGGAGGCGATAGGTGTCGACGCCCACCGATGGGACGTTCGCCTCCACGCTTCCGCCGACACTGCCCGCCGCCAGCCGGCCATAGCCGACAGGCACGGTCACGGAGCCATCGGCCTGTCCGGGGAGCACGTAGGCTGGAATCTCGATCTCTCGCCCTGCATACTTCAGCCGCACGAGCGTCTGGTTCTCCACGCCCAGCGTCTTGGCCGTCGCCGGGCTGAAGATCGCCGCGTTGTCCCAGGCCAACCGCGTCATCGGCGCGGGCGTCTCCTGCAACCAGCCGTTGTTCGCAAACCGGCCGTCATAGAGCAACGGATTGCACCCAAAGACAATCTCCAAGTCTTCTCTATCTCCCTCTCCCTCCGGGAGAGGGCCGGGGTGAGGGGAACTGTCCCCAGACTCCGCTTCTCGACTCTTCGGCGCTTCTCCACTCCCCGCCGCCAACTTCGGCGACTCCTCCCTCCAGCGGCTGTCGGCCAAGAGCCCATCGTGCAACGTCCTTCGCCACTTCTCCTCAAAACCCTGGTTGCCGATCGTCTCCTTGAACGTCTGCCGCACCAGGTCATACGCGCTGGCCTTTTCCCCAACGACCAACGCGACCAGTTCGATCGCCGACTTCCCGCCCCAGAGCGGCTCGATCAGCGGTTGCACGATGCTGTAGGTCCCGTCGTACGAGCGGGCGTCGCCCCAGGCTTCGAGGAAATGGGCCTGCGGCACGTGCCAGGTGCACTCGCGCGAGGTCTCGTCGAAATACGGACTCAGGTGGATCCGTGTGGAAACCTTTTGAAGGGCTTTGCCAAACTCCAGATCGGCCGGGGCGTTGTAGACCGGGTTTCCGCCGAGGATCACGAGCGTGTCGACCTTGCCCGAACGCATGTCAGCCGTCAAGGCGCGAATCGCTTCGACGTGCGAGGGGCGGTCGGGCTCCGGATCGGCCATGTAGCGCACGGTCTTTCCCGCGTTCTCGAGCGCGGCGTTGATCCGATGGACCGCGGCGTGAACCTCCGGCGGCTGGGCCGGCCCGGCTGCGACGATCGCGCGGCCGCGGTGGGCCGTCAGATCCTTGGCCATTGCTTGAAGGGCGCGCTGAAGACGTTCTGCCGGCACTCCACCGGTCGCAAGCGACTGGGCTAAACCGGGCGTCTTGGAGACATCCGTTCCCGCGATTTGCTGTTCCAATGTCGCCGTGAACGCGGCGATCTGGCCGCTGCGAAGACGCAGGCGATGATCGGCCATGGAACCGGTCATGGAATAGCCGCTCTCCACGGCATAGAGCCGGTTCATGCGTCCGTCGGTCGGCTCGCGTCGCTTGGCAAACGCCCGGGCATGCTGAAGGGCCGCCGGATGGTCGCTCAGAAGATCCGCGTCGAGGCAGACGATCACGTCGGCCTGCTCGAAGTCGTAGAGGGTGCGATACGGTTTTCCGAACGCCTGTTTGGCCCCCGCCCGTTCGTTGTCCCGGGAAAGCGGCTCGTACTCATGCCACTGCGCTTCTGGATAGCTTTGGAGCAGCCGGGCACGGAGTGTCGCGAGCGTCGGGGAACTGGTAGTCTCGGCCAGGACCCGCAGTCCGGCCCCCTTGTTCGTTCGCAACTTGTCCAAATCGGCCTCGACGACCTCGGCGAACTTCTCCCACGGCTGAACCACCGCGCCTTGCTTGGTCATCTGCCGGATCATTCGGCTGCGATCGGGATCGTAGAGCCCGAGCACGGCGGCCTGGGCCAGAGAATCGGTCGCGCCCTGGCTCTGGGAATGCTGCGGATTGCCCTCGATCTTGACCGGCCGGCCGTCGCGCGAGGTGACCAAAAGGCCGGTCGCCGAGCCGGACAACTCCATGGCCGTGGCATAGTACTGCGGTTCGCCCGGTACGCGGTTCGCGGGCCGCTGGGCAAACGGGAGGATCTCCTCCTGCTTGATCCGGCAGCCGCTTAAGCTGGCCAGCGCGATCGACGCGCCCATCAACTGCATCCAGCGGCGACGACTGATCCCGCGCGGGTCGGCCTTGGCAGGGAACTCGGCCTCCAGGAAAGCTCGGAACTCCGGGGCATCGGCCAGTTCCGCCAGGCTGCGCCAGTGCTGCTTCGATTCCGCGTTGTGGTCTAGCGATGACATGTGCTGCAATCGGTCGAAGGTTTGACGTTGTACTCTTTGCGAAGACGCTTGCCGAGGGCCACCGGATCCTCGTCCGACACCCAATCGAGCTTCGTGACGAACTCCTTGGGACGCAAGTTTGGCTCGGGGTTGCGATGGCAGTCCAGGCACCAGCCCATGCGGAGCGTGGTGACTTGCGTGACCTGGTCCATCGTGTCGACCCGGCCATGGCACGAGACGCAACTGACGCCCTTGTTCACATGCGCGCTATGGTCGAAGTAGGCGAAGTCTGGCAGGTCGTGCACGCGGACCCACGGGATTGGCTTGCCCGTGGCGTGGCTCTCGCGAACCGCCAGCAACCGGGGACTGTCGACGCCGATCGTGGCGTGGCAGTTCATGCAGGTGGCCGTCGGGGGGAGGGCGGCGTGGGCGGCCTTGTCCACCGTGTTGTGGCAGTAGCGGCAATCGAGCCCCAATTCGCCGACGTGCAGGGCGTGGCTGTAGAAGACCGGCTGTTTGGGCGAATAGCCCACATCGGTCGTCTGCGGCGAGCCGCCGTAGTAGGCCATCGCCACCAGGTAGGTGGGCACGAGGACCAAGAGGATGCCAAACAGCGGCCGTGCCCGATCGAGCCACTGTGGGAATATTGTTCCACCCATCACTTCGCCGGGAACCTACCCGTTCCTGTACCAAGGTGATCCACGACCCAGACGACGCTTGAGTGACCGCCGGACCGGTGGTCCATACTGTCAGCCTCATCCCAGGTTGATCAACAAGATTCGCGGAGCGAGGCGGCCCAGAGGACTTTGCACCGGTTCTCGGGATAGTGCAGCGGAATTCTAGCGTTCGAGTCGTTCCGGGAAAGGTACGGAGTTGATCGTGGGGGCAACGGAGGGGAAAACCAAGCGACTTCTGGAGTCTCCTGGGGAGACTGCCCAGGCTGGTTGTCTCTAGAAACTCTGACGGTCCTCCCCACAAAACCGCGATCGGGGACGCCCCAAAAAGTCCTTGGCGGTTTTGCTAGCGGACATTTTGGCGGAGCGGGGGGATGGCTTCTCTCTAGCTCAGGCGTTCACGTTGTGTGCCACTGGCATCCTGCCAGTGCTTCCCCTTGCCAGGCGACCCGACAGAGAACCGGCCGCAGCCGATACCATCAACCGCGATGAGCTTGTTGCCACCATCTTCAGAGACTGACCATGAGGTCGGCTCGACGGAGGATGTTTGGATGGGCGACGTGCAAGCTCGTTTCTGAAGAGCACTGGCGGGACGCCAAGGGCACCCGATGTGTGGTACCTCGCCCTCACCCCCGGCCCCTCTCCCGCAAGCTGGTGAGGGGAGTTCGCCAGACAGACCTTCAATGTGCGCTAGCAAAGCAGGGCGAGAGCCTGATCCAAGTCGTCTTGGAGGTCTTCGACCGCCTCCAACCCGACGGATAGTCGTATCAGCCCATCGGTGATCCCGTGTGCCAGGCGGTCGTCCCGGTCGTAGCTGGCATGAGACATCGATGCGGGCTGCTCGATGAGTGACTCGACCGCGCCGAGGCTAACGGCAAGTTGGAAGAGCTGGGTCGACTCTACGACCTGCTTGGCCTCGGCAAAGTCGCCGGCCACTTCGAAACTGAGCATCGCCCCAAAATCGCCGTCCATCTGCCACTCGGCAATCTCGTGGCCGGGATGCCCGGGCAGGCCGGGATAGAGGACCCGTTTCACGCGGGCGCGACCGCTCAGATACTCGGCCAACCTAGCCGCAGAACGGCACTGTTCGCGCACGCGGAGTTCCAGCGTCTTCAGGCCACGCGAACAGAGATACGCCTCCAACGGCCCCATGACGGCCCCGGTGGCGTTTTGCGTGTAGTAGAGCCGCTCGTAAAGCTCCTGGTCCTGGACCACGAGGACGCCGCCCAATACGTCGCTATGGCCGCCGATGTACTTGGTGGCCGAATGCACGACGATATCGGCACCCAACTCCAACGGGCGCGTGAGGACCGGCGTGGCAAACGTCGCGTCGACGCCCAGCAGCGCCCCGTGCCGATGGGCGATCTCCGCGCAAGCGGCGATGTCGGTGATCGACAACAGTGGATTCCCGGGGCTCTCGATCCAGACGAGCCGGGTTTCCGGGCGCATCGCCGCCGCAAACGCGGCCAGGTCGGTCGAAGGGGCCAGCGACACGTGGACCCCGCTGCGGTCGACGATCTTGTGCAGCAAGCGATACGTGCCGCCGTAGATATCGGAGCCGGCCAGGATGTGATCGCCGCTCGACAGAAGCATGGTCACGCCATGGATCGCCGCCATGCCCGAGGAAAAGGCCAACGCCCCGACGCCCGATTCGAGCGACGCCAACGTGGTTTCCAACGCCTTGCGGGTCGGGTTGCCGCTTCGCGAATAGTCGAACTCGCCCCACTCCCCGGCTCCCGGCTGCACATACGTGGCCGCCAGATGAATCGGCCGCACCACGGCGCCTGTCACCGGGTCCCGTTCATTGCCCACATGGATCGCTCGCGTACGAAACTGCATGACTGCACCAACGACCAGAGACTAGGGATCAAGCACTGGAGACGAATGCCTACCACTCCCCCGTATTCATCTACTTTTCCAGCGCCTGCTGGAGATCGGCGATCAGATCGTCCGGATTCTCGATTCCACAGGCCAAGCGGATCATGTTGTCGTAGATGCCGACGGCCTGACGTTGCTCGGGGGAAAAGCTGTGATAGCTCATGAAGATCGGCTGCTCGATCAACGACTCCGCCCCACCGAGGCTCGGGCCGATCCGCGGGATCTGTACGGCGTCGATCACGTCGGCCGTCTGCCGCCAATCGGCGTCCTTGACCAGGAAGGTCACCAGCCCGCCAAAGCCGCGCATCGTGCGTCGGGCGATTTCGTGATAGGGATGGCTGGGCAAGCCGGGGTAGTAGACTCGTTCGATCCGGGGGTGCTTGCTGAGGAACTCGGCCACGGCCAAGCCGTTCTCGTTGTGCCGCGCCATGCGTAGCTCGAACGTCTTGAGCCCGCGGAGCAGGAGATAGACGTTGTGGGGGCTGTTGACCGAGCCAACCACTCCGCGCATCTTGCGGATCGGCTCCATCTTCGCCTTCGAGCCAATGACCACCCCGCCCAGCAGGTCGTTGTGGCCGCCGAGATACTTCGTGCAGGAGTGGAGCACGTAATCGACGCCGGCAGCCAAAGGCCGCAGGTTGTAGGGGGTGGCCAGCGTCGCGTCGATCAGGGTGTCGACGCCATGCTTCTTGCCCAAGGCGGCGAAGCGTTCCAGGTCGACGACGCTCAGGTGCGGGTTGGTCGGCGATTCGCTGATCAACAGACGCGTGCGCGGCGTGATCGCCGCCTCCATCGCTTTGTAGTCGCACGCCGGAACCTGGTGCGTCACGACCCCGAACTTCCCCAGGTGCTTCGTGCAGAACTCGCGGGTCCGGTGGTAGCACTCGTCGAACAAGACGACCTCATCGCCGGCCTGGAGCACGGCCAGCAGGAGGCTGGAAACCGCCGCCATGCCGCTGGAATAGAAAACGGCCTCTTCGCCGCCTTCGAGGATCGCCAGTTTCCGCTCCAAGACCTTTTCGCTCGGGTTGCCGTAGCGCCCGTACTCCTCGCGGGGTTGCTTCTGCTCGACATACTCGATCACGGCATCGGTGTTGGCGAAGGTGAACGTGGCCGAGCAGAAGATCGGCTCCGTGATGGCGAACCCCGGCTTGAGGCGATCTTCGCCGGCATGAACGGCCTGCGTCGAGAGTCCGATGTCGGAACGGTTCGGTTCCGACGAGGATGGCTTGTTTGTCATCGCGATACCTAACAGGGAACGAGGGAACTGTAACTGTCTGAGAACCTGCCGTCGTTCGCCGACCTCTGCTGACACTAAAAAAAAACCGCGACAAACGCCACATGGGCGGTCGCGGCTACTAGTCCATCAAGTTTGATCGTCGGAAGGGACACTCATCCCCAATCGACAATGGCACTTTAGCAGATACTGGCTGCAAGCGGCCGCAAATCCCGTCTCGGCCCCATTCTACTTGCGAGGTTGGGCAGGTGCAAGCCACTTCCGGCTGAGAAAAAAACCGATGAACCGGTCAACATGGGGCACGGGGCGAGGCCTGATCGCTCTACGTTGTTCCCCGGTCGCCCCCCTGCCATTTCGGTGTGTGGGGGGAGTCGGTGCAAAGCCCCACCCTCTTTAGGAAAAAGCCTCCGCGTTCCAGTCTATAGCCGGCCATCCTCCCCCCACTCTTGTGTTATCTCCTTCGAAACACCCGGCCTTGTTTAGTCATCTTCCGGATCTTCTCCAACTGGAGCTAATTCTGGCCGATGAACATTTCTGCAGTAGTCACTCCATGATACTGCCTGGGCCCCCGGTGCCCTGAAAGCCGGAAGTGCCCGCAGGCGTCATGGGCGGAAGTATTTGGAGGGAACCGCTTTTGGCGAACCCGATTGAAGTTGACAGGGGGACGCCAAACACCTATAGATTTCCGCGAATTTGTGTTCGTGTCGGCAGACATGAGCGTCGGTACGTCCAGGCCGAAATGGATCTTCACTTGTACGTTGCCTCCCACAGTCGTTACGCCAAAGCATCCATAGTACAGGGCGGGAGTATCCAGGAATGTCGCGTCGTGTTCTACTTGCTGTGTTGTTGACCGCTTCGGTCTGTGCCCCAGCGGCGGCCCAAGAGTGGGCCGACAAGATGTTCGCGGCCAAGGTCCACGATTACGGCGCGATCGCGCGCGGGGCCAAGGCGGAATATGAGTTCGTCCTGACGAACCTCTATGTCGAGGACGTTCATATCGCCAGCGTGCGGTCCAGCTGTGGCTGCACGATCGTTAATGTCAAAGAGCCGGCCACGCTGAAGACCTACGAAAAGGGGGCGATCGTCGCCCGCATCAATAGCAGCGCGTTCATGGGCCAGCGGGGCGCGACGATCACCGTCACCATCGACAAGCCGTTCTACGCCGAGGTCCAACTGCAGTCGAAGGTCTACATCCGCAGCGACGTCGTGTTCAACCCGGGCAGCGTCGACCTGGGCACCATCGAACAGGGCCGCGCTACGGACCGCGAGGTCGACGTGAGCTATGCCGGCCGCGAGAACTGGCAGATCGTGGCGGTGAAGAGCGCGAACCCGCACCTGTCGGGCGAGCTTGTCCAAACCCAGCGCGGCAACGGACTGGTGGGCTACAAGCTCAAGGTTCGCCTCGACGACAAAGCGCCGGCCGGGTATCTCCACGATCACCTGGTGTTGGTGAGCGATGACCGCCAGTCGACGGAAATCCCCGTAACAGTCGAGGGGCTCGTCCAGCCCACGATCACCGTCAGCCCGACCTCGCTGTTCATGGGCGTGGTGCATCCGGGCCAGAAGGTGACCAAGCAGTTGGTGGTCCAGGCCAAGAAGCCCTTCCGCATCCTCACGATCACCTGCGACGACAAGTCCTTCCAGTTCGACACCTCCAAGGACCAAACGGCCAAGACCCTCCACCTGATCCCCGTAACCTTTGTCGCGGGCGAAGAGGCCGGGAAGGTGCTCAAGACGATCCGCATCGAGACCGATCAGGGCGATAGCCTCCCGGGCCTGTCGGCCTACGCCGTCGTCGCGCGGTAGTTCTCACGCGACCACGCATTCCAAACCCACACCGGCCGCGGCTGGTGGACTATTCCACCCGCCGCGGCTCCCCTTTTTTGGGGGCCGCGAAGAAATAACTTGTACCGCTAACCGACCAATGAAATAACTGTCGTCGTAAACCCCAGGATGCCTCGCAAGACGTGTGGCGTCGGTTCCTTCATGGATGACCGAACCTGGAGTCTCCCGGACTTGTCCAGAAGTACACCAGATACTCGCCTTTTTCCAGTCGGTTAATGGAACAGGTCATTTCTTCGCGGGCCCTTCGTTGTTCTTCGATGGGGAGATCCATGGCTCCAAAAGCAGGCAGACATCACAACGGCGGAGGATCGCTCTGGCTGCTCCTCGGTCTCCTCGCGGCAACGCTCGGCTGCCAGAGGACCGAAGGCGCCATGTCGATGGAGCGACCGCCGGCCCTCGTGTCCGTGACGACGGCGATCGCCAAGGACGTCCCGGTCTACCTCGAAGAAATCGGCCGGTGCGCGGCGAGGGAGATGGTCTCGATCCAGCCGCAGGTCTCCGGGCGCATCACCCAGATCCACTTCACCGACGGCGCCGATCTAAAGACCGGCGATCCGCTGTTCACCATCGATCCGCGTCCCTACCAGGCGCAGCTCAATCTGGCCAAGGCCAATCTGGCCGAGAGCAACGCCGCCTTGAATCTCGCCAAGCTAGAGTGGGACCGGGCCAGCCAGTTGATGCCCGACAATGCGATCTCCGGGCAGGAGTACGATCAGCTCAAGAATGCCGTGGCGGTGGCGGAAGCGAAGGTCAAGTCGAGCGAGGCCGCCGTCGAGACGGCCACGCTGAACCTCGAATACTGCTCGATCCGCTCGCCGATCGACGGCCGAGCGGGCCAGCGGCTGGTCGACCTCGGCAACGTGGTGACGGCCAGCGGCTTGGGCGGGACCGGTTCGCTCCTGGTGATCCATCGGCTCGACCCGATCTACGCGGATTTCACAATCCCCGAGAACGACTTGTCGAGGGTGCAGGAGAACCGCAATCGCGGAACCCTCAAGGTGGAAGTGTGGCTGCCCGACGCGCCCAGCGATCCGCGAACCGGGGAGCTCACGTTCCTGGACAACACGGTGCAGGACGGCACGGGGACGGTCAAGCTGCGGGCCACGCTCCCCAACGCCGACCACCATTTCTGGCCCGGGCGGTTTGTCAAAGTCCGCCTGATCCTGAGCGTGCACAAGAATGCGGTGCTGATCCCGGCCGGCGCTCCGCAGGTTTCGGCCAAGGGCCCCTTTGTCTACGTCGTGAAGGAAGACTCGACCGCGGAACTCCGGCCGGTCGCCCTGGGGCAACGCTATGGCGATTTGGTCCTGGTCGCGCAAGGGCTCAAGCCCGATGAGCGAGTGATCACGCTCGGCCAAATGGCCGTCGCACCGGGCGGCAAGGTCCAGGTGGAAGAAGCGAAACCGCCGGCGGATAAGGCCTCGGGAGGCCACCGATGAACCTCTCCGAGCCGTTTATCCGCCGTCCGGTGATGACGGCGGTGCTCACCCTGTCGGCGATTCTCTTCGGCACGCTGAGCTACTGGCAATTGCCGGTCAACGATCTGCCGGCGGTCGACTATCCGGTGATCCAGGTCAGCGTGGGCTATCCCGGGGCCAGCCCGGAGACGATGGCCAACAACGTCGCCACGCCGCTGGAGCGGCAGTTCATGCAGATCAACGGGCTGGAGTTGGTGACGAGCAAGAGCGCCCAGGGGTTCACGAGTTTCACCCTCCAGTTCGCCCTGGAGAAAAGCATCGACGCGGCAGCCACCGACGTCCAGACGGCGATCAACCAGGCCACGGGAAGCCTGCCGGTCGATCTGCCCTCGCCTCCGACCTTCTCCAAAACCAACCCCAACGATCAGCCGATCCTCTACCTCGCACTGACCACCAACTCGGTCACCCAAGGGCAGGTCTACGATTTCGGGAGCACGCAGGTCGCCCAGCGGATCAGCATTCTCCGCGGGATCAGCCGCGTGGATGTCTACGGCACGAAGTCGGCCGTTCGGATCAAGGCCGACCCGTCGGCGATGGCGGCCCGGGGGATCACCGTGGACGACCTGGCCAACGCGATCTGCAACGGCACCAGCTACACCGGGGCCGGGCAGTTCGACGGCTCCGGCGGCACGGCCCTCCTGCGGCCCCATGGGCAGTTGGAAGGGGCCGAAGGGTACA
>JBDKTH010000053.1:0-5216 GCA_039680305.1 Thermoguttaceae bacterium
GCGTTGGCCAGGTTGAAGATCGTCAGGATGGCGATCCGTTTTTCCGCGGAAATCGTCTCGAAGAACAACAGAAGCATCGCGAGATCGAAGCCCGCCCAAACGGCGCCCGAGTAAATCTGAAGCACGAACAAATAGGCGACGCTGTCGCTCACCAGCCACATCGCCGGCAGCGGCGCGATCAACAGGCCGCAGAGCCAGAGCATTTGCGTAGTGCCCCACCGGTCGGCCAGTCGCCCCAGGGCGGGAAGAAAGGCGATCTTGGCCACGTAGGCCGCACTGGAGAGCAGCACGTACTGGAGATAGCTTAACTTCAGCTGCCCCAGCATATAAGGGTTGAAGTAGGGGGCGGAGATCTGGACGCCCATCTGGGCCAGCAACAGATAAACCAGGAGTGTCCCGTTGGCGTCCCGTCGAAGCGAGCCAAAGAGTTCCCGCAGTTGGAGCGAGAGGCATTCCTTGCCCGAGACGTGGGCGTCGCGCTGGGTGCTCAGGTAGATCGCCGAGACGATCCGGCTTCCCGCGGCAGCCAGAAAGACCAGGGCGAACGCCGTCAAGGTTGCCTGATACCTTTCGCCCAACTGGAGGACGATTCCGCCTGCCAGAAAACCGGCCAGCAGTCCAATCTGGCTAAGTCGAGTGCGACGGGCAAAGAAGCGCACACGGATCTGCCGGGGAACAAGAAGCCCGACCCAGGTGTTCCAGGCAGGACTGCCCGCCATTCCAGCCCCCCAGTAGATTGAGGCGAGGGCGAACACCACGACGACCGGCAGCGATTTCACGCCTACCACCAAGCACAATGGCAGCAGCGTGCCGACTTGGATTACGGCACAAAGGACCACCCAGCGTCGATAGGAGTGCAGATACTGCACGACATAGGGGGAGACGAGTTGCAGAATCGCCCCCGCAATGAGGGGGACACTAGCAACTAATCCGCAGGCCAATTGACTCGACGTGAGGGCCAGGACAAACGCCGGCAAGTAGGTCTCGCCCGTCCCCACCATCACGCTCGATGCCGCTCCTTCGGCGCAGATCGCGCGAAGATCCTTGCGCAAAGCGCTCAACGCGTCCTCCTCTAGTCGCCACGATCTCCGGCTCCGGTGGCTTCATGCCCCGTGTGGCGAACCTCGAACCTTGACCCCAAACGAGAAAACCGCCGCGACACATGCGACCGAGGACCTGTTTTAGAACCGGGGAAGAGACTTCAGCGTTGTGGTGGTCGGAGTCGGTTCAAAAACGGATCCTAGAGATCGTTATCGTCCGCGCGGGGCGACATTCTAGCGAAACGACGGCTCCAGTTCCACACCGGATGCCGCAGGACGCAGGCGCCTTCAGAAAAAGCGATTCCTTCGCCATAGCCGTGCGTTTTGAGGTTGACTCCGGAAGGCAGTCCGTACCGCTCCGGTCGAGGACCCTTCGGATGGAGCCACGGCCGTCTGAGAGTCGACCGCCGTTAAGATGTGCGGAGAGCGACCTTGCGTCGCATCAAGGGGCAAAGTCGTGTGCCACTGCTTGCCTGGAGGGCAAGCAGTGTCTCCTCAAGACTCGGCCCATGCGGAACCCCGTCACTGCTTGCCCTCCAGGCAAGCAGTGACACACGCGGTAGGGGGGATCCCACGGCGGACAGATTCAAAAGAGGCACCGGAGAGATCGCCGGGTTCCATCCGTTCGTTCTCCCTCGGTTTACGCCGAGAACTCGATCTTCTGTTCCTCCGCGGCACGCCGCAGTTTCTTCAGTGCACGGGCTTCGAGTTGGCGGACTCGTTCCTTGGTGACCCCCAACAGGGCCCCAACCTCTTTGAGGGTCAACGGGTCCTGGTTGCGGTCCAGGCCAAAGCGGCGGATGACGATCTGCTGCTCCCGCTTGTCCAGACCGCTGAGGATCTTCTCGACCTGCGATTCGCGCCGTGTCTGGGCCGTTTCCTGGTCGTACTCGCTGCTACGCGCATCTTCGGTGACGTTGAACATCTCGGAATAGCTGGTGCGGAAGCGGTCGCGGTGGCGGTGTTCTTCGGGTATGCTGCGGGCGAAGTTCTTCATGATCGCCCAGGTGGCGTAAGTGCTGAACTTGTTCCCGCGAGCGAAGTCGAACCGTTCCACGGCGCGGATCAGCGACATGTTGCCGTCGCTGACCAACTCGAAAAAGTTCTCCCCGAGCCCCACACGGCGTTTGGCGATCGATACAACCAGGCGGAGGTTCGAGCGGATGATCTGATTCTTGACGGTCACTGACTCGTCGTACAGTTTTTCGATCTGGTCCATCACGCCCGCCCGGGGCTGGCTCGGATCGAGCTTTTCGCGGAGCTTGGCCGCCTTGTGCTTGAGGTAGTTCATCTTGCGGAACAGGTGGGCTTCCTGTTCCCGCGTCAACAGGGGCACGCGGTAGAGGCTCGCCAGGTAGGCCGGCAGCCCGGCAGGGGCCCGACTGTGGCGGAGCGGCTCGGCGTTGCGGGGCATGGGCCGGAGGATTTCCCGTTCCTCTTTCTCCGAACGAATTCGCTCAAACTGCTCATTGGTGATGTGGGTCAGCGGGAGTTCCAGGATCCGCTGGGCGCGCATCTCGGCAATGATCCGGCGAATGCCCTTCTTGGTGCGGTAGAACCGTTGGGCCAACGCGGCGACCGACTCACCCCGCCGGTAGAGTTGGTAGATCCGCCACTTCATCTCCGGCCGCATGGGGCCGTGGTAACCCGGGAACAACGCCTCGTCGGGATGCTCCTGGTCGAAGCGTTTGAGCGTGTAGCGGATCGTCTCCGCACTCCGTCCTGTCTCCTGGGCCAATTGCTTGGTGACGGCCGCGGGGCATTTGCCTTGCTGGGCCAGGCCCCGGGCACGGCCGATGATCGCCATCCGCTCCTCATCGCTCAACTGGCTAAACTGCGCACCGCGCAGTACCCGCAACCGGTTGTGATCCACGAACCGGTCGACCGAGCTTTGCAGGAATCCCAGGCGTTTGCGTCCCTGGAAGATGAACCGCCGGCTGACCAGCCCGAGACGCCGCCAGCGGGCGATCGTCTTCGCGGAGACGTTGAGTTCCTTGGCCAGTTCGTTGACCGTCAGCACGCGTTCGCCGGCCGCCTCGGCCGGGATGTTGGCCGAGTCGGAAAGGTCCTCGACGTACAGCCGCAGATCGTGGCTGATCTCTTTGCCAGATAATTGCAGATCGCCGTGATGATCGGCACGCTGGCGAGTAATCTCAAAATACAAATTGATATAAGAATACTTCCGATTGGGCTCGATTTCGCCGAGGAGCTTCTCGACGCGGTTAATCTGGGCAAGCCGGCGATCCAAAGGGGCCAAGCGCAGCTGCTGATCGCGGAGTTCACGGAATACCGGGTGCCGATACTGGCTGTACATCACCATATCTCCTGTGAGTCATCCTCCTTCACGAAACGAGGCCTATCGTACTAGCGAACCCCGCGATGGTTGTATCGGGGAAACTCTTGATCGCAGGTAGATAAAACCCCGATGCAACAAACAGGGCTTTGGAGCATCTCTCTTCGTGGGAGGTTGTTGCGGCGTGGATAGGGAGCACCAGCCAGGTGAACTCACGCGATGTTGGATGTAGGGAACGCCCTTCGTGGCGTTCCCTACGATTCGAAGGAGCCCTATCGTTGTGCGGGTTCGGCGCGAAGCAGCCGGGCGTTGAGCGTGATCCTGGCCGAGCCCTTGAGCAGGCGCGAGACGGGGCAGTTCTCCTTGGCGTCCTCGGCCAGCGTGTGGAACTCCTCATCGCCAAGCCCCGGCACGTCCGCTTCGCAGTCCAACTCAATCTTGGGGATGCGGAAACCCTGGGCATCTTTCTCCAGATGCACGTGGGCCGCCGTCGACACGCGGATCGGAGCGTGCCCCGCCTCGGCCAGTGCATGCGACAAGGCCATGGAGAAGCACCCGGCATGGGCGGCGGCGATCAACTCCTCGGGATTCGTTCCCCCGCCCTGTTCGAAGCGAGAGGTGAACGAATATGGGGCCTGAAACCCGCCACTGCCAAGACTGATCGTGCCTGATCCGTCTTTCAAACGCCCTTTCCATTCCGCAGAGGATGTGCGTACGGCCATGAATCGTCCTCCCGAGACTCAGGTTATTGGGCAACCACCAAAGATCCTACAAGAACAAGCAACCCGTGTGCCATTGCGTGCCTGGAGGGCAAGCAATGGCACACGGGGCCAATCTGACGAGCAATCAGCGAGGGCTGGGGAACAAGAATTGCGGAATACCCCACAACCGCACGCGACCCAATCAAACTGGATACGCAAGTCCCCTTTCTTGGAAGGAACGAGGAACCTATGCGCAGACGTCTTGTGATCCTGATGCTCGCCGTCCTGTCGCTGTCTCTTGCCCCTGTGGTCGCCTTGGCCCAACCGTCGGAATCGGGGCACGGCACGAAGGTCGAACGCGCGGTCGCCGTACTGCAACCGATCGGCGATAGCGGCGCCTCAGGCGTGGTGCATTTCACCCAAGAGGGCGACAAAGTCAAAGTCGAGGGAACGATCACCGGCCTGAAACCGGGCCAGCATGGCTTTCACGTCCATGAGTACGGCGACCTGACGGACCGGAAGGCCGGCCTCTCGGCGGGCAGCCACTACAATCCGACCGATATGCCGCATGGACATCGTACGGACGAGAATCGCCACGTCGGCGACTTCGGCAACATCGAGGCCAACCCAGAAGGCGTGGCAACCTTCGCGTTCACCGATCCGGTCATCGAGCTCAATGGCCCCCATGCGATCATCGGCCGTGGGCTGGTGATTCATGCCGAAGCGGACAAGTTCACCCAGCCGCAAGGCGACGCCGGGGATCGCGTGGCCATGGGGGTGATCGGCATTGCCCAGCCGGCGCCGTAGCGAGGCCGTCTCAGAGTGTCCAACCGGTAGCCCCTCGGTCATCGCCGGAACGAACCGGTCGATTGCCGGTGGTTTTCGCGGCCCCCTAGGCATTCGGGTCCCGTTCGCCCCTGGCGGCCGGTAGCCCACAGTCGGGGAGGAATATAATGCATGGGGCGGTTTCGGGCGACTTGGAACAGACTACCATGTTCAACCCCAGCAGTCTCAGCATCGAGTATCTCGAAAGACTCTGGCAAGAGTATCTTCGGGACGCCTCGGCGGTGCCGCCTCTTTGGCGGCAGTATTTCCAGGATGTCAACCAAGGCAATGGCCGCCAGGGGGCAACGGCGGTCAAACGTCCAGACCGCCGCGACACGATGCCTCCGCTGGCCGTTT
>JBDKTH010000856.1:0-2037 GCA_039680305.1 Thermoguttaceae bacterium
CGAAAGCGGCACCTCGCACGCCAACACCGCGGTCGGGTTGGGCGTTACGATCGACACCCGCTGGCTGGACGGCCCCGGCTACCGACCCGTCACGATTACTATCACTCCCTCTGCGCCCACCGCTGTCGACCGGACGCTGACCGTCCAGATGGATTTGACCGACCGCTATCGCACGATCGACGCTCCTCCCCGGCTTCGTGTGATGCGGGATATCGAATTGCCGGCCGGCTGCGGCCCGATCCAGACGACCCTACTGATCCCCGAAACGCTCGACTGGTACGCGTATAGGATCAACGTCTTTGAGGACGGGCAGCTTCTGCGTCGCCTGACCTTTACTCATTCGGCCAACAACAACGGCAATGCGCAAGCCGTTCTCGATAATCTCCCCCGGCTCTTGGTCGTCGACGACCGGCTGCCCGATACGAAGGTGATCGCCGAGGCTTGGCCACTGCAACAGTACTACGACAACGGTATCCTCTCCAAGACCACGACGACACCGAACTCCCCCAAGTCATATCCCCTGCCAACGGCGATGGCCCGGCCCGGTGCGAGCCTCCCCACGCAATGGCTTGGGTATAGCAGCCTCGATATCGTCTGCATCAGTCTGGAGGAGTTGACCAAGCTGGCCGAGAAGGAGACGGACCGATTCCGAGCGTTGCTGGAGTGGACGGCCGCGGGCGGCAACCTCTGGGTGTACGGCGTTGGCGACGATTGGAAGGGACTGCCCAAACTGGAATCCCTCGCCGACTTCCCCGCGGCGCCGAAACCTGCCGGCAACATCCCATCGAGCCGAGGCTGGCAGGAGCCCAACCGGTCGTTGTTCAACCAGCCGCTGCGCGGGATCAACGATACAACATCCGCACGTGACGCGTACGCCTTTCCTGTTCCGTCAGAGCCAGATTCATCCTCACAGACCGCCGATCGCCCACAGCCACCTCGGATTCCCGACCGTGCCCCGTTCGTCTTCCGCGAGTACGGCATGGGGATGGTCGTTGCCCTGGCTGCCGCCGACCCATTCCCGGGCACAACAGGTCAATGGCAGTGGCTGCTCAATGCGACCGGCCCGCAGCGATGGCTCTGGTATCAGCGGCACGGGCTGTCGGGGTTCCGCGACAATAGCGACTTCTGGAACTTCCTGATCCCCGGTATAGGACTGGCCCCGGTGACGGCGTTCATCGTGCTGATCTCGCTGTTTGCCATCGTCATCGGCCCGACGAATTACCTGCTCTTGCGCCGCTGGAAACGGCTCCATCTGATGCTGTTGACCACGCCCCTGGCCGCCGGCGCGGTCACCTTGGCCCTGTTTGCCTACGCCGTCGTGGCCGATGGGCTGGGCACGCGCGTTCGCGTGCGCAGCGCGACCCGGCTCGATCAGCGACGCGGTCAGGCCGTCTGTTGGGCACGCCAGTCGTACTACTCCGGGCTCGCCCCTTCCGGCGGCCTGAGGTTCCCTAATGACACGGCGATCCTTCCGCTGGAATACACGCCCAGCGAGACCCGTTCGCACCAACAGGAGTTGCTCTGGGGCCAAGACCAGTGGCTGGCAAGCGGCTGGCTGACCTCGCGCCGGCCCATTCAGTATCTGACCGTGCGAACGCGACCGAGCGCCAATCGCCTGGAAATCGCGGAAGCGGCCGACGAGTCGAAGGGGCTGACGCTCAAGAATCGTCTGGGCACGCGGATCGAACAGCTGCTCGTTCGCGCCAAGGATGGCAAGTACTACTGGGCGGCCGACGTGGCAGCCGACGGCGCGGTCCAGGCCAGCGTGGTTGACCCGCTGGTGGCCTGCCAGCGGCTGCAAGAGACCTTCTCGCGTCACCAGCCGGCCTTCCTGCCCGGCGTCGATCGGCAGTCGCTGCAAACCAATTCAAGCTACCGGAACTCCTACTACTGGTACCTCCGGCAGACCAATTCGCCCGATCCGATGCAGAGCACCAGCCTGTTGGAGGCCGCCTTGGGCCTGCCCCGCAGCAGCGACGACCCGCGTCTGACGCCGGGGAGTTATCTCGCCATCGTCCAACGGTCGCCGGAGGTCGA
>JBDKTH010001044.1:0-3718 GCA_039680305.1 Thermoguttaceae bacterium
CGCAGACTGGTCAGCCCCTTAAGGTGAACCGAGTCGGCGTCACGAATAGTGGTGCCCGATAGCCGCAGCTCCTCAAGCTTGGCCATCCCCTTGAGATTCTCTAGCCCCGCGCCGGTTACTCTTGTCTCGTCCAGGACCAAGAATCGTAGATCGGTCAAGCCCTTGAGATGAGCCAACCCGGTGTCCGTGATCTGCGTTTCGGCGAGCTCCAAACCGTGCAGTTGGCTGAGGGTCTTGAGGTGTTCGAGCCCTGCATCGGTGATGGCTGTCCTATCGAGCGTCAAGCAGTGTAATTGCGGCAACGCTTTGAGACGCATAAGCCCAGCGTCCGTGACGGCAGTCCCACCTAGTCCCAAACCGCCCAATCGCGGCAACGCTTTGAGGTGCACAAGCCCAGCATCCCCGACCTTGGTTCCCTCCAGTTCTAACACTCGAAGCTGTGGCAGGTCTCGAAGCCGCCCCAGCCCAGCATCCGTCACTTTGGTATTCGTCAGGTCCAGTAGTCGCAGATTGGCCATCCCGTTGAGATTAGCCAATCCTGCGTCTGTCATCTTGGTGTCATTCAGACGCAGCTCCTCAAGTCTCGCCAACCTGCTAAAGTGCTCCATCCCGGCGCCCGTTGCGTTTGTCTTAGAGAGATACAGGGTTTCGAGGTGCGTCAGTCCGCTGAGGTTATCCATTGCCGCGCCGCCAACCTCGGTGTTCTCCAGGCTCAAGAATCGCAGTTGAACCAAGTCCTTGAGATAGACCAACGCGGCATCAGTAATGCCAGTATCTTCTAGTTCAAGGTGCCGGAGACGCGTCAAGTCTTTAAGAGCGGCTATGCCAGCGTCTGTAACTTCAGTCTCGGCGAGGACCAGCATTTCGAGTTGCGTTAATTCTTTGAGATCTTTCATCCCCGCGTCCGTGAAGCGGACGCCCAATATGACGCTTCGTAGCTCGGGAAACACCTTGAGATGTCCGACGACCTCGTCGGTGGTCGTCCATCCAAAACGCACCTCCACCACTGGTTTGCCAGGACTTTTCTCGTCTACGGTGATTAGACCGCCGTGATCGCGTATCTCTGCGATCGCGTTGCTCTGCTCCGGGCTGTATCCCACCGCAGAATTTACAGCGGATACAAAGAGCAAACCGAGAAATGCCGTCTGAAAAGCGAGTTGGTTCATAGACTCCCTTTTCCGCCTCGAAGATCGCCATGTCCCAAACCCAGCGGACGTGACGTCGTGAATCCCCCGCACTGTTCGGCCGCAGCCGCTGCAACGTCAGGCAATCCCAGGCAGTGGTGCTAAATCGATCCTGACTCCGTCCCTCTTCTCGATCCACCTCGATCTTCTCAGTGGAAGAGCCTTCCCAACCTCCCGGATAACATCCTCTGTGGTCAACGACGGCCTTCTAGCGTTGATGCTGGTCTGTGTGGCAACAAACCCACATACGCAAGCGCTACCGCTGACTTCCACTTACCCCGCAATTCCCGGATGAACCTTTTCCCGTCTCCAATAGTACCGGCCGGCCCGCGCGAGCAGGCCGACGGCCGCCAGGACGAGCGACGATGGCTCGGGCGTAGGGGTCGCCACGTATCCGTATCCATTGGCACCACAGTTCGGATCGATTGACCCTGCGACCGTATTGTTGGAAAGCGTCGGTGTGAATCCGGATAGCGCGAGAGAATAGCCCTTGGGCACATTATAGATCATGTTGTCGTGCAGGCTGGCATTGCCTTGCGCCGCTTCGCTGCCGGTAACGACCGCCGCCCAATAATTATCACCGCCGTTGAGGAAGACGCTGTGATCCACCGTGATGTTGTCTAGCGTGCCTTCGAACTCGATTGCAGTCCAGCCGGAATTCCCGTAACCGAACGTGCCGGTGATTCGAGTGGCCCGCGAATTCTGAGTGTTGGCAAATCGCACGCAGCAATTGTTGATCGTGCTGATATAGCAGTTCGAGATGTTGATGCGATTTCCCGACCAGATCTGCACCCCGTCGTGGTTGTCGCAGTCGATTTTCATATTATAGATATTCACATCGCTGCTGCCCCCGCTGGCCATTTTGACGCCGTCCGCATAGAGTTCCGTCTCGTAAATGTCGTGAATGTTGACGTTCTTGCAGTTTGACAGCCATATCCCGTTTCGATAATTCGTCGGTGCGGTGCCCCACTGATCGGCGGGCCCACTGGCTGGCCCGATGATCGCCAGCGAGCACACTTCAGCCCCGCTAGCCCCATTAAGATAGATATACCCGGGCTGCGACGAGCTATTGCACACGCTGGCGCTCGTCACCGATATCTTGGTTTGGTCGGCTCCATCTCCATACAGTTTGATGTTTTTCGAGATTGTGATTGAGCTCGAAATCACATAAGTTCCGGCGTGGACATGCACCGAATCCCCTGCACTCGCCGCCGACACGGCGGACTGGACGTCGGTATAGGTTTGGCCGGGACCAACGTTGATTGTGGCAGCGGCCGAAGCATGCACGAGACATCCAGTAAACAGCGTCCAGAACACCCAAGTCTTAGGAATCATCGTTTTCTCCCTGCTTGAGTTTGCTGCCGATTCGTTGCCGAGCCCGCCGGGATGTGTTTTGGGGCGCAGTAAGAACGAAAACGTGGCTGAAGATCGCCGGAAACAGACACAGCATGAGAGTCACTTTTGCCGTAATTCTATCGCCGGCAGCATATTAAACAATAAGGAAAGTTGGTTTCTCGGGCAGTGCCATTGCCGCCATCAGAATCAGGGACGCGCGCGGGGGGCACCGGAAGGGTGAGGCGGCTTTGGCTGTCCTACGCTTCCGGTGCCCTTGACCTCAGTCGCATTCGTCCGACAGTCCCCGTGTGCGGCTCACGGCCAAGACGTGCCCCGCGACGGAATCGCGAGGGTCTTTCTTGGATACCGCCTCCTCGCTGAATCTGGCCGGGCCGGCGGATTGGTCGCCGGCCGTGCAGGCTGAAGTCTTTTGGGACGCGATATACGCGATCGCGCTTTCCGCCCGAGCGCCCAACTTCACGATCGAGCGATGGAACGACGGACGGAGGGGGATTGACCGGCCCGCGATGCGCGGCTAGAATGGCGTACCCTGGCAGAGGGATGCTACGGCCCGCCCGAGTCATGACCGACAACGCTCAACAGGACCCAAATGAGTATTCTCATACAGACGGAATTGGCTGGCAAGATTAACAATTTGCCGGGCTTCAAGAGCGAAGCGTTGTTGCCTGTCTTTGAGGCCGTCGTCAATTCCATTCAGGCAATCGAAGACCGTGGCACACCGACGGGAAAGGGCAAAGTTACTGTTTTCATTCATCGCGAGTCTCAGAAAGCTTTGTCCGAAGAGTTCGAACGCGAGAAGTCAATTCATTCGTTTGAGATTGAAGACGACGGCGTTGGCTTCGATGACGTGAACTACGGTGCTTTCTGCACCGCCGATACCACCCACAAACTCGCGAGAGGGTGCAAGGGCATCGGGCGTTTTTACTGGCTGAAGGCTTTCGAAAGCGTTGAAATCCGCAGCGTCTACAAGGATGGAGACAACCGCTACTTTAGAGAGCTGCGTTTCACACGTGAGAAGGGATTTGAGGAACTGAGGCGGGAGGTCACCGACAAACCGCAGAAGACCAGCATACGTCTTGTCGGCTATAAGCGTGAGTATAGGGAGCAGCCGTCGTCGTTCAAAACCACGCCGAAAATTGCGCAGCGCATTCTTGAACACTGCCTCTCGTTTTTCATCG
>JBDKTH010001366.1:0-12424 GCA_039680305.1 Thermoguttaceae bacterium
TCTACAATTTCGCCGATCTCCTTCTTCATCTGAGTGGACTGGGACGATGGTTGGGAACGTTCATTGTGACTTCGGGAGTCAAGCCGACGGAAAGCCGGAGCGGAGCCAGGCCGGCGTGCTGACCAAAGCGGGGCCCCAGGCCGACGTGGAACAGGCGTGCCGGTACAGCGTGGTCGTGCCGGTCTACAACGAGGGCCCCAATATCGGGGAATTCTGCCGCAAGGCCCGCGAGGCCTTGCCGCCGCACTACGAACTCCTCGTCTGCTACGACTTCGACGCCGACAACACCCTCCCGGCGCTGGCCGCCTTACCCGAGGACAGCAGGCCGACGACGATCCGGTTGGTGCGGAATACGCTCGGCGCGGGCGTGCGCTACGCGATCGAAGCGGGCATGCGGGCGGCCGCCGCTCCGGTGGTCGTGGTGATGATGGCCGACCTGTCCGACGATTTCGCCAAGGTCGGCGAGATGATCGACCGGGCGGAACGCGGCGCCGACGTCGTCTGCGCCAGCCGCTACATGCGCGGCGGGCGCCAGGTGGGCGGACCGTGGCTCAAGAAGACCCTCAGCCGAATGGCCGGCGTGACGCTGCACTGGTTCGCCGGCCTGCCCACCCACGACCCGACGAACAGCTTCAAGGCCTACCGCCGCGAGTTCCTGGCCCGAACGCCGATCGAAAGCCTCGCAGGCTTCTGCCTGGGCCTGGAACTGACCGTCAAGGCGCACTTCGGCGGCGGCCGGGTCGAAGAAGTCCCGGCCTCCTGGTACGACCGCTCCGCCGGCCAAAGCCGCTTTCGGCTGGCCAAGTGGCTGCCGCATTATCTCCATTGGTACTTCTGGGCGATGAAACGTCGCTGGCTCGGCCCGTTTCAACGCCGGCGGCCGTAGTTCCCCCGACGGACGAGGCAATCTCGCTTCAGACCGGAGCCGGCGGTGTGGGCCGGAAGATGAGCCACGAGGTCGCGATTGACCGCGGGGGCCGAGTGGCGTTCTAATCGGGGCTCGCCGCCGGATTGCGGCGTTCTCTTTGGACCCCGATCGATCCTGCCTGACGCGAGAAAGCCGGCTCGGGAACCGAGTTTGCGGCGTCTCGTCTGTGAAAGCCTGGAATCATGACGAAACCGTGGCTGGGAGCCGCGCTGTTGATGACCCTCTCGTTAAGTCAACTCGCCGCCAAGGCCGAAGGTCCCAGCGACCTGGCCAACCGCGTGGATGCCTGCGTTGCGGCGGAGCTCCGCGCGCAGCGGATCCCGGGGCTGTCGCTGGCGGTCGTCAAGGACGGGCAAGTCGTCCTGGCCAAGGGATATGGGCTGGCCAACGTGGAGTTGGACGTCCCGGCGACCGCGGAGACGGTCTACGAGATCGGCTCGATGACCAAGCAGTTCACGGCCACGGCGGTCATGATGCTCGTGGAGGAGGGAAAGCTCGGGCTGGACGAGCGAATCGCCACACGCCTGGCCGGGATTCCGGACGCCTGGAAAGAGGTGACGGTGCGGCACCTGCTGACGCACACCTCGGGAATCATGAGCTACACGGCCCTGCCCGATTTTGGCCGGCTCACGATCACGCCCGCCACGATGGCCGAGGTGGTCAAGGCCACCGGACGGTTCCCGCTGGCGTTCCGGCCGGGCGAGCACTGGGAGTATTCCAATACCGGTTACTATCTGCTCGGCCGGATCGTGGAAAAGGCCAGCGGTCTGGCGTACGGGGAGTTTGTCAGCCAGCGGATCTTCGAGCCGTTGGGAATGACGTCGACCCGGTTCAATGATCCGGAAACGCTCGTCAAGCACCGGGCGGCCGGCTACTCGTTGGACCGCGGGCGGCTGCGCAATGCGGCCTACGTCGACATGTCCTGGCCCGACGCGGCCGGGGCGATCGTCTCCACCGTGCCCGATCTGGCCAAGTGGGACGCGGCCCTCGGGACCGATCGGCTGTTGAAGCCCTCGAGTTGGCAGCAGATGTGGACTCCGGCCACGCTCACCAGCGGAAAGAAACACCCGTACGGCTTTGGCTGGGATCTCGCGCCGACCAATGGCCATCGAACGATCGCCCACGGCGGAGCCATCCCGGGATTCCTGACCTTCATGGCCCGCTACCCGGACGACCATCTGACGGTGATCGTGCTGACGAATGCCGACCACAGCGCCCCGTCGCAGATCGTTCAGCAGGTGGCAGGTCTCTACGTGCCGGCCCTATTACCCGCTCAAGACAATCCCCTCGCGGGATTGCTCCTCGGGCCGGAGTAGGGGCTCGTCCGCGTCCGGGGCCGCCGGCCTTCGTCGAAGGGCGTTGAGAAACCATCGCATCGACTCGGGCGGGACGAACGCCAGGCAGGCCGTCAGCATGATTGCCGAGAAGGCGCCCAGCCCCATCACCAGGCCGATCAGGCCGTGCAACACAAAGGCGGCGGCCAGGATCAACGGGCGCAGGAGCCGATTCCAGATGAGAAAGGCAAAGCCGATCTCGAAGGCCAGCGTCACGGCCACGCCGGTTTCCGAAACCAGGGCCACGCCCCAGTCGGGCAGTTGGGCGATCCACCGCAGGTCGAAGGGCGACAATTCGGGGATCACCAGGATTTGCCAGATCGCCGTGCCGTTCCACCAACTCTGCCCCTGAAGCTTGGCCAGTCCGGAGCAAAGGTAGATGATGCACAGATGGATCTGGATCAGGCGGATGACGGCGTTGGTGGTCCAAAAGCGGCCGGGCCCGTCAAAGGCTGCACCCACGCGGCGGCGGCGTCGTTGACGGATCATCTGGTCGAGCGAGAGCGTGGCGCCGGTCGGGGCAAAGAGCATGTAGAACAGGAGCATCGCCAGGATCGAGTCGAGCCCGTAGCCGGTCACAAAACTCCGATGCAGGAAACTCAAATGGCCGATCCAGACCACCGCGTTCGACAGCCGCGAGAATAGCCCGAGGGTGAAGCTCACGATCGCCGCTAGAAGAACTCCGTGGAGAAGAAGGATCCAGCGGGGATCGCGCACGAAAGCCCAGATCGACAGCCCCCACCAGCGCGTCAGCGGGGCGTCGGCCGGAACGCCGGGGAGCTGTCGGTTCTGGATCTGCTGGATCGCCTGATCGTCGATCCAGGCATCGCGCCCGATGAGATTGAGGATATCGGCGGTGCTGCCCAGGTAGGCGTAGAGCATCACCAGCCCGGTGCAAATGCGGATCACCGCCAGCGTCGTGGGATCGGCCGGCGTGAACCAGAAGCGGTTCCAGCCGCGGGTCAGCGTCCGGTAGAGGTTGTCGAGATAGTCACGGATTGGTTGCAGCAAGATTCCCACGGGCGTGTCCCTCGATGGCCTCCTGAACGCGTTGCGTCAACTCGTCGTCGGCCGCCTCCACGAGTTGGGGATGCTGCCGGACGAGGTTGGCGATCGGCCGGGGAAGCCCGACCTCGGCCAGTTGCGCGGTGAGCCGTTTGGCATCCTGTGCAAGAGCCGGGGCCAGGTCGGCTCGGATCATCCAGGCGGTTAGCTCCGCCATGTCCACCGGCACGACCTGGTCCTTCCCATCCTGTCTCGTTCCCTCGGCCGAGTACTGGCCGAGGCTGTAGGCCCAATGCAGGCGTAGATCGTCAAAGTCCCACCGGTCGCGGGCTTCGGCGGGCGTCATCGGGCGGTGTTGCACGCTGTACACCCTCAGGCCCTGGATCGACAACGGCGTTCCGTCGGCCCGGGCCTTGGGATGCGAGCGTGCAACGTGACGCAGGTACGACGCCAGGCACAACTGCGCCATGGGGACGAGTTTCTCCTGCTTCTCCTGGTTGCCCTCATACCACGGCATCGTCTCGGTGGCCGCCTTGGCCAGGGAGAGGCCCCGGTGGTGGAGCAGTCGCTCCCAGTGGCTCTGGGACGGCGGCAGTTCCACCCAGCGCACGCTGCCATCGCTGTAGCGGACGCGAAACCAGATCGCCGGATCGCAGCCCGGGTTGGGCGCATAGAAGCGGTAGGAACTCTGGAGGCCAAGGATCTGCAGATAGGGCGCAACCTGATCGCTGGCCCGCACGCACAAGTAGGGCGACTCGACCGGGCCGTCGCTCGGGCCGGTGACCCCGGCGAGAATCGCGGCGAAGTGCAAGACCACCGCCAGGCTGAAGAACCATCGGAGCCTCGCCGAGGGTGCTGCGGCCGACGCGGACTGCGGAGACATACGGGGCCCTCCGACGCAAACCGGCTCAATCGTTAGTAGCTCGATCCGCTTTTGTGGCCGCCGTAATAGCCGTGGTATCCGTGGTAGCCGTACCCTCTGTGCCCATAGTAGCCGTAGTAGCCCGGGCGGTAACCGTGATAGCCGTAATAGCCATAATAGCCGGGCCGGTAACCGTGATACCCGTAATAGCCATAGTAACCGGGTCGGTAACCATGATAGCCATGGTAACCATGACGCCCGTAATAGCCGGAATGGTGGCCGTAATAACCGCCATGTCCACCGCCCGAATGTCCCCAGCTACGGCTGGAGCCCCCATGGCTACCACCGCCATGACGACTACCGCCATTCGATGCAAGACTGACGGGAACGACGATCAGCATCACGGCGCTGAAACATGCGGCAAGAGCAAGAAGTCGCCAACGATTCATGATTAGATCCTTGGGTAGAGGAGCGATTGGTTTTGGCGAATGCCCCGACAGATGAAGGAAACGCGACGCGCGATGCCCTATCTGGTGGGCAGTTGCTAGTGCATACGATGTGCCGGACCAGACACAACGAGGCAGATCGAAGGTGCTCTCGCTGCGGAAACGGCGATATCATGCGCCGAGTAACGCGTTCGGATGATCGGCCCTGCAAACCGCGGGCGTCCGAAGCGTGCCACGAAAAGCCGAGCGTCGCTCTGGCTTCGAGAAGACCAGCCGCGGTGGACGTTGGAAAACCGCTGCGTCTACCGAAGAATCACCGGTCCCGTGCTGCACAATCCGGGCCGCGGCCGTTCACCGCGAGGTTGAACCGCCGGGCAAGCGGCAGGTCCCGTCGTGACAGGTCTCGCGGCGGCCCAGCAGGTACCGCCCTCGAGCCACCAGGCGATACAGCCAGTTCCAGAAGACGAGGCTGCCGGGGATATAGAGCAACGGCACGAGCGGCCACAGCCAGGGGATCCGCCGGGCGACAAGGCGAAACGCGGCGGCTCCGCTCCAGCGTCCCCCGCGCCCGTCGAGCAGATAGATCTCCCGCATCAGGTCCTCATGCGTCAGGTCGGGGACCAGACGCCGGGCCTCGGGATCGTGGAGCGACACGAAGGCAAACTGTTTCCAGCGGTCCCACTGCTCCAGTCGCTCCATCGAGCCGGTGCACACGCGGCACTGGCCATCAAACACCAGGATGGCCGCCCCGGGCCGATCCTCCGGACGCGGCAGCGCTCGAATCGCTTCCATTGGATGATTCCTGGGCCGTGAATACACCGTCTATTGCCCCTCAGGTTGAGAAGATCGGTGGTTGCGTCGTCCCCACTGGGCTTGTCCCAGTGGAACGCAGGACTGGTGCACTCCGGGGTAGTCCCCCCAATCCCCTGTCCCACCGGGGCAAGCCCGGCGGGGACGCACCCGGGTATTCTTAACCCGAGGACCAATCGCCGCGGCACTTGTGCCACGGCGCAGTGCCCGATCCGCAAGACGCACGGGAGTCCGTAGGCATTCTAGGTCGGCGGCCGAGCGAGGCAATCCGGGAGATGCGGCGTGCCGGCGGACCGGGAAACCGCCGAGGTCTTGTGGGTTTCCCACGGGGTCAGGATGTCGCGACGGGCAGGATTCCCAGACCGACCAACGCCTTGTGGATCCGCTCGCGTTGGTCGGGGTGCAGGCCTTGCAGCGGCGGGGCGACCCGCTCGCTGCAGATGCCCACGTGCGCCAAGGCGCACTTGAGCCCTTTGATCACGCCGGCGCTGCTCTGGTCGGCCGTGTAAATCGCCTGGGCGATGCGCAGCACCTGCCCATGAAGCTCGTGGAGACGCGCCAGATCGCCCTGGCTCGCGGCCTGGTAAAGCTGAACGTAGAGGTCGGGCCGCAGATTGGCCCCGCCGCAGACGCCCCCATCGGCGCCCAACAGCACCGCCTCGGCCAGCAGTTCCTCGGGGCCCATGAAGAGCGAGAAATCCGCGCGCACGGCCGTCAACTGCCGAACCGCGTGGAAATAGAGCATGTCGCCGGAGCTGTCTTTGAGCCCGATGATCTTGGGGTTGGTCAGAAGCCGGCGCAGGGTCGCGAGCTTGTAGACCAGCTTCGAATGGCTGGGCATGTTGTAAAGAAAGAGCGGCAGCGGAAGCCGTTCCGCAAGCTGCTCCACGTACCGGCACAGATCGTCCTGGTTGACCGGATAATACGGGGGCGGGGCCAGGACCACGGCCGCCGCGCCCGCCTCGGCCGCGATTTCCGCCAGGCGGGCCGATTCAACCAACGACGTGTCGGTCACACCAACCAACAGCGGCACGCGTCCGGCGACCTGTCGGGCAACCCGCTCCACTAACTCCTGTCGCAACCGCAGGCTCAGGCTGAGCGCTTCGCCGCTGGTGCCGAGGATAAACAATCCGCTCACGCCGCCGGCAAGGATATGCTCCACCAATCGCTCCAGGCCAGCGACGTCCAACGCGTCGCCATCGGCCAAGGGGGTCACCATCGGCGGGATAATGCCTTGCAGCGGCTTACTCAACGATTCCATCGAACTGACTCGCGATACGTTCAACGTTGCTTTCCTTCGGTTGTCCCACGGGGATTGACCAGGTAGTAGAAGCATCCATCCTCAGCGCCCAACAGCAGGTCCGGCACGCCGTTGCGGTCCCAGTCGACCGTGGTGGGGCTGGTGTCGTGGCCGGCCAGGCGACGGCCGTCCACCGCGTGCTTGTTCTCAAGTCGCGTGTGCCCGTCGTGCTCACCGAGATTGACAAACAAGTCGGCGTTAATGCTGTCCTTCAACAGGTCGGGGCGCCCGTCGCCGTTCCAGTCGGCAAAGCAGAGCTTGCGCCGCCCGCTGCCGCCGGCCTTCGCGGCGTTGAGACGCAAGGGCGAGCCGTTGGCGTCGTCGATCACGCGCTGGGGCGGCAGGAGCACGAGTTTGCCGTCCTGCTTGGCCCGCGGGAACACGGCCAGGTAGCCTTCCTGATCGAGCATCACCAGATCGTTCAGCCCGTCGCGGTTCCAGTCGATGACCACGGGCGTCGTGCGCCATTGGGTGGCCAGCTCGTTGCCTTGCGGCTCCCACCAGGTCCAGGCCGGCTTGAGCGGCGTGCCGGGCCACTGGACTTCCACCGGAGCCATCGCGGCCAATCGCGGCGACTGGCGCGTGCCCACGTTGCGGAACCAGACGACCTTGCCCCAAATCGAGTTGACGACCAGGTCGGGCCGCCCGTCGTGATCCCAGTCGGCCACGCTCAACGTGGTGTAGCCCCACTTCGCCTCGCAGGGCCCTTGGATCGAGCCGTTCGGGCCGGCCATGATGCGGAGCACGCGGCCGCCGGCCTCCAGGAGTCGCGGGGCGGCCCATTTCGGCGGGCAACCGCCCAGGTTCTCGACGAGGCCGATGTGCCCGGCCGCGTTGCCGCAGACCAGGTCCTCATCGCCGTCGCCGTCCCAGTCGAAACTGACGGGCGAGACCAGCGAACCGAACTTCAACTCGTCGGCCTGCTGCCGGAAGAATTGGGGGGCGTCGAACACCGGCACTCCCGCCTGGACCTTGCCCGTGTGCTCGACCAATGCCACGCGGCCGTCCTCCTGGCCGACGATCAAATCCACGTCGCCGTCCTTGTCCCAGTCGATCGCCACCGGCACGATCATGCAGAGTTCCATGGCCAGCGGCTCGGCGCCGAGCATCAGCGGGCGCCCGGCCGCATACTTCGGCGCGGTCCGCGTGCCGACGTTCTCGAAGTAGGTGAACTGGTCGCGGAACTCGCCGCACAGCAAATCGAGATCGCCGTCGCCGTCGAAGTCGGCCAGATTGGGCGAGGGCATGCCGAACACGTCGACCGGCTTGCCGTCGGCCTCGACCTTGACCGGCGTCTCGTAGGCCGGCTTGTCGCTCGTCCCTGTATTGCGCACAAGATAGACATAGCCGTGCAGCGGCCCGCGGGTCCATTGGCCCTGGGCGTTGAAGGCATTGTCCCAGCCGTACTCGGTCCAGTCGCCGACGCCGACGATGAGATCCAGCCGGCCGTCGCCGTCGTAGTCAAAGTAACGCCATTGGTTGGCGCGAACGTTGTTCGGATGGATGTTCGGCTTGAGCGGCAGCTTCTGGGGCTGGTCCAAGCCGCTGGTCAGGAAGTCGGGATATTCCTGCCCCATGCAAAGCACGCGAGGCTTGCCGTCGACGTAGGAGACTTGGGCATTGTGCAATCCGCGGCTGATCCGCCGGCCCGCCTTGAACACCGGCATCTTGCCGCCACCGGGATTCTCGAAGACGTAGGTGCCGTTGTACGGGACGTCGGGGCACGAGACGACCAGGTCCAGATCGCCGTCGCCGTCGAAGTCCATCGGCATCGGCCAGGCCCAGAGCCCCACGGCCAGGTCAACGACCAGCCCGGGGTTGTTGTACTTGACGCGTTCCAGCCCGAGGCTGCCAAAGGGCGGCGGCGGAGGAACCACGCCGGCTAGCTTACCGGCGTCGGCCAACTCGCGAACCTCGGCCGCCGAGAGCGCCCGGTTGTAAACCCGCACGTCGTCGATCAATCCATGGAAATCCCGGGCCGGGCTGCCGTTGACCCGCCCCAGGCAGAGCCGGCCGAAGTGCGGGAACTTGGCGGCCGAAAAGGTGCCGGCGGCTTTCTTGGCCACACCGTTGACAAAGAGCGTCATCGTCGGCCCGTCGCGCACCACGGCCACATGCGCCCACGCGCCGGGCGGCACGGCGTCGGCCGGATCGACGACCAGCTCCTGATAGCCCATTGCGCCCGCGTTCCAAACCAAGGTCAGCCGTCCCTGGCCGGTGAGGGCGAAGATCAGCCGGGCATCATCGGTCCCCAGGATGCCGTTGCGGCTGTTGGCCAGATTCTTGGCATCCAACGGGTTGAACCCCTGAGGACGGACAAAGGCCGCGATCGTCGCCTGGTTGGTTTCCTCGAGTTGCAGGCTGGTGCCGCAGTCGACGAAGTCGTCGTCGAGACGGTTGAACTGGAACGCCTTTCCCTGGAGGCCCGGCTGGCCGGGCTCTGCGCCGTGGTTCGTTCCGGGATGGGCCCCCGTGGCGTCGGCGACGGCCGTGCCGGCGGTCTCATCCAGTTTCCAATGGGCCACCAGGCCGGCGGCCAGATCGGCGCGGGCGGCCAGGGGGAACGTCAGCGTGGCCGTCCACAAAACGAGCAGGGACACGGTTCGTCGCGTACTCATCGGTTGCTTCTCCCTCGTGAGTCGTTAGAGATCATCTCAAAACGCTAAGGCGACATCCCCTCTCCCTCCGGGAGAGGGCGAGGGTGAGGGGAATTGCCATGGATTTGACCATCGAAAGCTGCCCACAACCCGACCCACACCCGGAGGGAGAGGGAGTCTTCAGATCGTCTCTTAAGGCAGCAGGCGGGCCGCAGCACACCCACTACGTTGAATTTCCCTCTTCCATGCGTTTCTGTTCTTCCAGCAAATCCTCGGGCAAGGTCAACGGGGCAGTGCTCTCGCTGGCCTGGAAGTGATCGAGCGAGGCCAGCGTCTGGCGGCGGCTGGCGTGGAGGTGCCGGACGACCCAGTCGCGGGCGGCCTCGGCATCACGGCGGCGAAGGGCTTTGAGGATCTGGCGATGGTAGCGGCACGCCTGCAGCGCGATCGCGGCCGTGTGCACCTGGCGGCGGTGGCCGAAGATCCGCACCAGCACGCCCATCTCGGCCGTCATCTTCATCATCCGCCGGTTGCCCGTGGCACGGATCAACAGCAGATGAAAGCCCATGTCGGCCGCGAGGAATTGCTGGAGCGGCGTCCCCTCGAGCACCGGCGTGTCGCTGGTCTCGACCCGGCGGGCGACCTCGCGCATCTGGCGGTACAACCGCGTGATGAGTTCGAGGTCCTCGGGGGTGATCCGCCGCGCCGCCTCGGCGGCCGCATAGCTCTCCAGGGCTTCGCGGACCTCGAACAGTTCGGCCAGATCGCGGCGGTCGGGGATTCGGACGAGGGTGCCGAAACGCGGCACCTGCTCGACCAGTCCTTCCATGATCAACTGCCGAATCGCCTCGCGCACCGGGGTCCGGCTGATGCCCATCTCGTTGGCCAGCGACTGCTCGGAGACCTGGCTGCCGCCGGACAAAACGCCCGAGGCGATCTTGCCGTGAATGTAGCGGTAGGCTTGTTCGCGAAGCGAGTCGGTGCTCATGCCGGCGGTCCGGAGGGGCGGTTGGAATACAGCTGGTATACCAGCAATATAATCACGGCGTTTCAGGGTGCAAGGGGGCGGGGGCAAAAAGTCGCGGGTTCAGGGTTCGGGGTTCGGGGTTCGGGGTTCAGGGTTCAGGGTTCGGAATTCTCACGCAAACGTCTTCTCAGAGCCCTGTCCCCTGCCCCCTGTTGTTTCCTGAACCCTGTTTCCTGAACCCTGTTTCCTGAACCCTGAACCCTGAACCCTTTAGTTGCGGCCATGTCGCGATGGGCGGTTTTGGCGTTTAGTCGCTTGACGCCCGGGCGGTTTCCGGGTACCGTGAGACTCGCATTCTACTGGTATACTAGACGCCAGGAGGCCGATCCGTGCGCTCGCTTCCCCTGTTCGACCTTGCTGTTCTGCTGTTCTACCTGGTGGGCGTCGTGGCCTTCGGCTGTTGGTTCGCCCGGCGAAGCCGCAGCACGGAAGGATTCATGGCCGCCGGCCGCTCGATGCCGGGCTGGTTGGTGGGGCTCTCGATCTTCGGGACCTACGTGAGCAGCATCAGTTTTCTCGCCCTGCCCGGCAAGGCCTTTGCCGCCGACTGGAGCCCGTTCGCGCTGAGCCTCTCGCTGCCGGTGGCCGCGTTGGTGGCCACCCGCTGGTTCGTGCCGTTCTACCGCCGCTCGGGCGAAGTCTCCGCCTACAGCCACCTGGAGCATCGCTTCGGCCCCTGGGCACGGACGTATACGGTGATCTGCTACCTGTTGACCCAGGTGTCGCGCATGGGGTCGGTGATGTATCTGCTCGGCCTCCCGCTCCATCATCTGCTAGGCTGGGACATCCGGCTGATCATCGTGGTCACCGGCGTGCTGACCGCGATCTACACCAGCCTCGGCGGGATCGAAGGGGTGATCTGGACCGACGCCGTGCAGAGCCTCATCCTGATCGCCGGCGCGGTGAGCTGCATGTTGATCATCCCCTTCAGCATGCCGGAGGGGCCGACGCAGATGTTCCAGATCGCCATGGAGCACGGCAAGTTCAGCCTGGGGAGCTTTGGCCCCAGCCTGACCCAGGCGACTTTTTGGGTGATCCTCGTTTACGGGCTGTTTATCAACCTGCAGAACTTCGGCATCGACCAGTGCTACGTGCAGCGTTACCACACGGCCCGCTCCGATCGCGAGGCCAACAAATCGGTTTGGCTGGGGGCCTTGCTGTATATTCCCGTCTCGGCCTTCTTTTTCTTCATCGGCACGGCGCTCTTTGCCTACTACACGGCCCAGCCCGAGCGACTGCCGACGGACCTTCAGGCCCAGATCGCGGCGGGCAAGGGGGATAACGTCTTTCCGTTCTTCATCGTCGCGCAACTGCCGACGGGCTTTACGGGCCTGCTAGTCGCGGCGATTTTTGCCGCGGCGATGAGCACGCTCAGCGGCAGTCTCAACGGCGCGGCCACGCTCACCTTGACCGACCTCTACAAACGATTCGTTCGCCCCGCGGCCGGCGAACGCGAGTCGATGATCGTTCTGTACACGAGCACGCTGGCCTGGGGCGTGGTCGGCACCGGCACGGCCCTGGCGATGATCCACGTCCAAAGCGCCCTGGACGCCTATTGGAAGCTGGCGAGCATTTTCAGCGGCGGGATGCTCGGCCTGTTCCTCTTGGGACTGATCGCCCGGCGGGCGAAAAACGCGGCGGCCGCGACCGGCGTGATCGTGGGGTTGCTGGTGATCTTCTGGATGGCGCTCTCGCCCGGCTCGACCCGACTGCCGGAGGCGCTGCGCAGTCCGCTGCACGAGTTCCTCGTGATCGTGATCGGCACGATGACAATCCTCCTGGTCGGGTTTCTCGTAAGCTTGCTGTTCGGCCGCAAGCCCGAGGAGATTCCGGGCGAGAAGTAGGACAGCCTCCCGTCGCAAGCGACTGGGCTAAACGAAGCTCTGCGGTTGGGTGGCATGCCGTCACACGGCGCAGCCGTGGGTCGGCATGTTCTCACGCCCCAAACACATGCCGAGTGCGTCGCTGCGCTCCGTGACGGCATGCCACCCAATGCTCAGGGAAACAACTCCATCAGCGCGTCGGCGAACAGTCTCATCCCGCGCGGGTCGGGGTGATTGATCGCGTTGAGCATGAGCGTGCTATAGGGGATGCCCTGGCGCCAGAGCCGGCCCC
>JBDKTH010001343.1:0-2629 GCA_039680305.1 Thermoguttaceae bacterium
AACCGCCATGCGGCGTCATCTGTTCCGTGGCGTGGGACAACCGGTTTATCGGGTCGCGTTCGACGAGTCAGGAAGAATCCTGGGGCTGGGCACGACGCCTGTCCCGGTCGGCCCCTGGGCCCGCACCAACTATGGCAAGGTCGAGCAGGCGTGGTACCTTGACACGCGAAAACTGACCTTCCCGCCCCAGTCGCCCTACCGCCGTGAGACTCCAGCCCTGGAAGGCCGTTCCCTGGCCGTCACGCAGCCTGAGGGGATGTACCACCTGATCGCTCGGACCCAAGACGGCCAGGAAAGTCGAACCAAGGTGCGACCAGGCGTGACGCCAACTTGTTACACCCTCCTGCGTGCGTCCCTTCTGGGCCTCAAGGCCCCCGCGGTGATCGGCGATGATACGGGGGCCATCCTGGGCTATGAGGCGGGAACGTGGCGGGTTCGCCGCGATTTCGTCGGCCATCAATCCTTCGTCACCTCACTGAGCGAATCTCCCGACGGTCGCCTCTTGGCCAGCAGTTCAACCGATGGAACAATCCGCCTCTGGAGCCTCCTGCCGTCTCGCCCCCATGGCGACGTCGACTTCGAGTATCTCTCCGACACGGTGACCGAAGTGAAGCCGGGCACATCCGCTGCCCAAGCAGGGATACGGGTGGGCGATCGCTTCGTTTCCCTGGATGGCCACAGCCTGACCGACCTGGAGAATATGGCTCTGCAGGGACGCTTTCCCTACGTCCCCGGGCAGCGGGTCACGATCAAGATGGAACGCGACGGTCGGCCGTACCAGACCGAGGTGGTCCTCCGCACCGGCAACGATGTGGTTCAGCCGCTGCTGAGCCTCTTCCTGACGACGAACAACGAGTGGGTGATGTGGACGCCCCAAGGCTACTATGATGCGTCCCCCGGCGGAGATCGCCTGATCGGCTGGCATATCAACCAGGGACCGGCCAGGAGTGCCAAATTCTACTCGGTGCACCAATTCCGCAAACGGCTGTACCGACCGGACATCATCGACCTGGTCCTCAAGCTGGGCAATGTGGAGGAAGCCATTCGTGTGGCCAACGCATCCCTGCCTCGCGCAGAAGAACCCGTCGACCTGCGCGAGCCGGAGCTGATCCGCCGGCTCGAACCGCCGTTGGTTCGAATTCTCGAACCCGCTGAAGGGGCTCGCGTTCGGTCGGCCCAGATCCCGCTCCGCGTCGAGGTCGAGTCTCAGAACGAGTTGCCGATCTCCGAGGTGACGATCTTGGTCAATGGCCGGCCCCAGGCCACCAAGGGCGTGCGAGTTGAACCGGCCGGCACCGGTCAGCGACGAACGATCGTCGAGAAACTCACCCTGGTGCCTGGCGCGAATCAGATCAGCGTGATAGCCGCCAACGCGGTCTCCTCCAGTCAACCGGTCACCGTGAACGTAAGCTACGAATCCCAGGAACCATCGGTTCCCTTGCCCGACCTGTACATTCTGTCGATCGGCATTTCACGGTACGCGCGAGAAGACCTGAACCTCAGCTTCGCCCACAAGGACGCCAAGGCATTCGCCGATGCTTGGACGGGGCAACAGGGGGCGGTCTATCGGAACGTCAAAGCCAAGACGCTCCTTGATGAGGAGGCCAATGGGAGAAACATTCGTGCCGGAATGGATTGGCTCGTCAAAAGCGTTTCGCAACGGGACCTGGCCGTGGTGTTCATCTCCGCGCACGGGCTGCGCGACGAGCGGCAAGAATACTACCTCGCCTCGCACGAGATCGACCCCACGAGCCTCCGGAGCACGGGGATCCATTTTCGTGAGGTAAAGGCGCTGTTGCGTGATCTCCCCTGCAAAGTGCTGCTGTTTGCCGACACCTGCCATAGCGGCGGCATTACCGGGGCAAAGCTGATCAACTGGGATGATCCGCTCCGTGATCTGGTCTCGGAGGAGTATGGCGCGGTGGTGTTCTCCTCTTCCCTTCCCCGGGAGGTCAGCCTGGAAGACCCCGCATGGCAACACGGCGCCTTTACCAAGGCCTTGCTCGATACGCTCGGCAGTTCGGATTCCGACTATGACCGCAATGGATACCTGTCGATCAGCGAGTTGGAGGTCTACCTCGATCAGAGTGTCAAGCAGTTGACCAAGGGACGTCAGCATCCGGTGGTCGAGCGTCCTCCGACAATCCCGAACTTCAACTTCTTCAAGCTCGCGGAGGGCAGGGCCGGGACATCCTCTTGACAAGAAGACGCCTGTTTCGTCAGGCTCGCACCGCCGCATCCTCACCCCGCGAAGGATACACGGTAGATCCAGCCGTTTGCCTCCTCAGTGAACAGCAGGCTTCCATCGGGCATCGCCAGCACGCCGACCGGCCGTCCCCACGTCGTTGGCACGGCCGGATCGAGGAGGAACCCGGTAACGAAGTCCTCGTACCAGCCTTGGGGGCGCCCTTCGGCGTCGAAGGGGACGAACACGATCTTGTAGCCGGTCCCCTGGTCGCGGTTCCACGATCCACGAAAGGCGACGAGCGCCCCTTGCCGGTACTTTTCCGGAAACTTCGTCCCGGTGGAGAAGGCCAACCCCAGGGCGGCCGAATGCGACCGAAAGAGTACGTCGGGCGTCTTCGTCCGAGCCACCAGGTCTGGACGCAGACTCCGGCCGTTCTCGACC
>JBDKTH010000681.1:0-2560 GCA_039680305.1 Thermoguttaceae bacterium
GCGAATCTCGCCGTTTTCCGGCCGAACGGAGACCGTCTGGAGTCGCTCTTGCGCGGCCCCTGGGTAGGAGGATCGTTTGCGTGAGGCGGCCGGCGGCTTGGGCGGCTTGAGTCCTGTCAGGGGCAGGGTGGTGACGCGGTCTTCGGCGGTCAGGTCGACGACGCGGATCAGATGGTTGTTCGTGTCGGCCACGAAGAGTTTGTCGCCCGCGGCGGCCAGGCCGGCCGGCTCGTCGAACTGGCCCGGATCATCGCCTCGGCCGGGCAGGCCCGTGCCGGCGATTGTTTTCGTGGCGCCGGAGGCCGGATCGATCGCTTTGATCTTGTTGTTGTAGGTGTCAGCCACGTAGAGCGTGCCTTGATGGAAGGCCACGCCAAGGGGATGCTGCAAGCGGGCGCTTGCCCGTGGGCCGTCGACGTCGCCGAAGGTGAACAGTCGGCCTGCCGGCAGCTCCGACGTGCCGACGACGGTGCGCACCTCTTGGCGGGGATTGAAGGGAACGGCGCGGATCGAGCTTCCTTCGCTGTCGGCCACGTAGAGCCACGTGCCGTCGGAGGCCAGGCCGCTGGGCTGAGCGAAGGAACTATAGCCTTGCTCAAAGGGCTGGCGTGGGAGGAGGCGTCCGTCGACGATGTCTTCCCGGCCGTTGCCCGCATAGGTGCTAATCTCCGACTCGTCCAGGCGCAGCTTCCAGATCTGGTGCGGGCCGGCCATGGCGATGTAGAGATCGTCGCCCTGGATCCAGAGATCCCAGGGGCTGCTCAGCGCCGTGTTGCGGGGATTGGCCATGCGTGCCATCGGGCGTTCGCGGCTTTGTTGGCCGGTGCCGGCGATGGTGAGGACCTTCTGCTGGGCCAGGTCGACTTTGCGGATCATGTGGTTGAGGTTGTCGGCCACATAGAGGGTGTCGCCCTGGAGGGCCATGCCCTGGGGATCGTTGAACTGGGCCTTGGCATAGTCGCCATCGGCATTTCCCGCCACGCCCGAGCCGACCGTGGCCAGAAGCGTGCCATCGAGCCGGGTGATCACGATCCGGTTGTGGCCGCTATCGGCGATGAACAGCCGGTCGCCCGGCTTGTCGGCCAGGATCTTGCCGGGGAACCGCAGCGGGGTCTGCTCAACGCGATTGGCCGCCAGCTCGAACCGCACCGGCGTTTCGTCCAACAGGCGGTTCTTACGATAGTAGGGCAGGGCTCGTTTGAGGATCGTGTCGATCTGGTCGGCGGTGATCTCGCCACTGGTCCCCCAGTCCGCGTAGCCCTCCGGATCGATCAGGATCAGCGTGGGCCAGGCGTTGACGCCAAACCGTTCCCAGAGCACATGGCCGGCGTCGTTGACCACCGGGTGCTTGATCCGGTAGCGGACGATCGCCTCGGTGATGTTCTTGGAATCCTTTTCCGTCTCGAACTTGGCCGAGTGGACGCCAATCACCACCAGGTTCTTGGGGTAGGCCTGTTCGAGCTTTTCCAACTCGGGGAGGATGTGCATGCAGTTGATGCAGCAGTACGTCCAGAAGTCCAGGAGCACGAACTTCCCGTGCAGGTCCTTCAGTTCGATCGGCCCGCTCGTGTTGAGCCAAGTCAGATCCCCTGGAAGCTGCGGGACACGCAACCGCTGACGGAATGGCAACCCCGACATATCCTTCTCTTTTCCCTCGGCGATACTCGCCGGTTGTTGGCCAAGAGTCCAAACCAAGCCGACGGTGAGCAAAAGTCCAAAACAGGCAAGGGTCGATGTTCGCCGTGACGGCATGGCAACATCCTTGGGCGTGGTCCGATGGGGGAGGTCGGTGAGCATAGGGCACGAATGCTAGCAAATGAACTGTATACGCCTACGAAGAGTGTGTCAAATCGGGACAGGGAAAGGGGTAAGGACGAAAGAAAAAGGACGAAGGACTAAGGACTAACGAAGAGCGGTTGGCTACGAAGCGTTGGGACGGCAGATTCGTTGCGTTCGATGTCTGGTTGTCGGGACATTGTCAGCGCTGCAACCTGTGGTCGGGTACGTTTTCGTGAGAGGTTTATTCCTGGGGGCATCGCAGTTTGGGTGCTTGGAGGCCCGCGGGTCCTTGCGTGGAGGGCGACGTGGATCGCTGGTTTCCCCCCATGCGCGGTGCGTTTGCTTTTCCGTGCGCGACCTGATTGAATTTGAGCAAAAAAGTTGGACGCGTCGAAAATCGCGAAACGCTTGAGAGGCAAGGAGTTCGAACGCGACGATTCGACGTAAATCGGCCACTCTCGGGAACTACGTTGCAGAACGGGCTCCTCGGCCTGATCAACTGTCGCCTTGACGGACTCCGGCTGGGGCTTGTCTGGTTCATCCGGCGGAAGCGGTGTCTCCCAGGATTCGGACGAAACGGAGTCGCCGCACTGCTTGCCCTCCAGGCAAGCAGTGGCACACGGACACGAGGGAGGATCCGAGTCACGATCAACGAAGAACTCGGTCTTGGTCGCGTCCTCCAGTTGCGGCACGTCGCAGGCGTCGTACCCGGCCAGGAGCTTGTTGATCTCGCGGATCAGCAGGGAGTAGACCTCGTCGGAGACCGCGGGGAGGACCATCT
>JBDKTH010001039.1:0-4157 GCA_039680305.1 Thermoguttaceae bacterium
GACCGCCATCCCGGCGACGTTGACCCAGAGATGGTTTTGCAGGTACGAACGCTGCCACCACGCGCTCCCCGTGGCCGCCGCCGCGAACATCACCGAGGTTCGCCGGACGTGCGTCTCGCGGATGCGCCGGCGCGAGGGCTCGTCGAGGCCGTCGTAGCACCAGTCGTAGACGATCCCCAGCCCAAAGAGCTGATGCCCGGTGGCCAGATCCATGCCGTCGATCCGCCCCAGGCCCCAGGTTTTATACTCGCAGGAGGCCAGGGCCCATTGCCGGGCCGCGTCGAGGTACTGGCGCTGACCGGTGAGCAGGTAGGCCATCGCCACGACCGGCATCGCGTTGCCCACCTCGCGCTGGTAGAGCTGTTCGTCGCCGCTGGAACCGTCGTCCAGAACGTACGCCGGCGGCCTGCGCCGCACGGCCCGGTCGGCCTGGGCCTGGACGCGTTTCCAGATCGCGGCGTGCGTGGTCTTGATCGCCTCGCGGAGTTCGGCGACTCGCTCGTGGGTCAGGTAGATGCGAGGATGAACGCCTCGCGACTTTTCCAACGAAGCCGGAATCGGCTTGAGCCGGTAATTCTCGAAGATGCTCAGGCGCTCGATCGGCTCCAGGCGAACCTCGGCCACGTAGGCGTCGATCTCGGCGGGCTTGGAGGTGCCTTTTTCCAGGGCCAGCCAACAGCTACTGGCGCCATCTGTGGCCTGAAACTCGCCGGAGAGTTGCTGCCACTGGCCCGTCTTGGCGGCGTCGTACGCCTCCGTTCGCGTCTGCCCGAGGCTGCGACGGCGATCGTCGGCCCGGAACTCGCACTTGAGATAGGGCATCGGCGTTCCCTCACCGACGCGCGCGACCCGCACCCACGCCGAGAGGCGATAGAGTTTTCCGGCGGTAATCGGAGCGGGCGTCGAATGAGCATAGTTCCAACCCTCGTCGATTCGCCCCTTGATGTGCAGCCCCGGCACCTCCTTGCCGTCAACCCGCAGGCGTCTGACTCGCTCCACGGTGATCGACTTGCCTCGCGGGCTCCAGGCCGCCCCGGGGGAGGCGAAGTCCCAGAGAACCGTCTTTTCCGCGGCCATGCTCACAAGAGCCGAGCACGCCAGCAGACTGGCGACCACGTATAGTGTCAGGCGGCAAAGCCGTGTTCCGGCGTTCATGCGTTTCCTCCTCAAGAGACTTGTGGGTGGCCCAAGTTACTTGCGCGGCTGTTCCCAGCGGACGAGGACCTCTTCGATCTTCCCTTGGACCTCGCTCCGGGCCAGGTGCTTGTCGCCATACTTTGCCAGGAGCCGGTCATACTCGGTATACGTGTGCCGGATGTGGGCGATCACCGCCAGGCGAATGGCGGCCGAGTCGAACTGCTTGGCAGCTGCAGACCGGCCCACGCGGCCTGAGTACTTTTGACAGGCGTGGGAAGCGATCTGCTGGGCGTCCTTCTTGGGACAGCGGGGAAATTGTTCGGCGATCGCCTGGGCGAACGCGGCGATGTACGTCCGGTCTTCTTCCTCGCGCCGGACGGCCGCCTGCTGCTGCCGCCCAGCCCGCTGGTCGGCGTCGGCGGCCGATTCCTCCTCGGCCCGGCGAATCGCCTCCGGCTCGACGAGGATCCCCTGCCGCTCGGACCGCTTCCGGGCGGCCGACTTCTTCATCACCACCACGGAGATCCCGGAGTACTTGGTCGCCCGACGGGTCACGGCCGCATCCCCGCTGGGCAGAAACTCCAAGTGCGCAAGCCCGGCACACTCCAGACACGCGGCGTCCTTGCCGGTCAGGCAGATGAAGTCGCTCTTCCACAGCTCGCGTTTGCACCGCTCGCAGTGCGTGTCGCGGCGGAGGATGTAGACAACCGGCTGGTTTTCCTTCGAGGGTGGCATGGTCATTTCTTCCATGTTCGACGATTTAGCCCCCGACGAGCCTCACCGTTGGTCGATGATGACTCGCAACGTGCTGGGGGCAAACGGTTCGATCTCGATCGTGTTCTCTCCCGGCCGCACCTGGCCGGTCAAGTCGAGCCGATACGGCTTGCCGACGAAGCCGCCGACGTATCGGCCGTTGAGCTTGACCGCGGCCGCGTCCTCGGGCCGAATCTCGTCGGCCTCCAGATACACGCGGGCTTCGCCGTCCTGGGAGCCGGCCGGCAGGGTGAAGCGGCCGACAAACCGCGAGGCTTTGACTGGCGACAGGGTCAACATCTCGGCGCCGTCGAGCGTCCCCCACGGCTTCGCGCCGAAGGGGGCCACGGGCTTCGCCGCACCCCAGGCAGAGTCGTCGAAGGCGGCCGTTTTCCAGCCCTCCACCTCGCGGCCAAAACACTTCCAGGACGGGTCCACGCTGCCGGCCAGGACCTGGCCATTGTCGAGGCGGATCAGGTAGCGGCCGATGAGCCCCGCCGGATTCGGCCCCTGGCCTCCGTTGGTGGCCGTGACCGCCAGGACATTCGTCCCGCCGTCGAGCAGCTTCGTCACATCGAGCACGCGTGCCAGATTCCACTGCTGGCCGGCCCCGGCGTCCTGGCCGTTGACGTGGAGCACGAAGCTATTGTCCGCGGTGACGCGGATCTTGGCGTCGACGACCTTGGTGCCTGCGGGGATCTCCAGCCGCTTGCGGAAGTAACGGGTGCAGGGCGGCGCCGAGATTCCCGGGCCGTCGTCGGACCAGACCCACCAGCAGCCCGCAAGCGGAAACTGTTCCTCCGCCGACGGCCGGCGCGGCGGCGTCCTGTCGACGACCGGCCGGACGATCCGCTCAACGGCGATCGACTGGCCCTTGGGCCGCGTGCCGGGCTCCAGACGCGGCGGCCGGCGCACGGCGCTGGGCCGGAAGACCACCAGCACGCTCTCCATCGGCTCCAGCGTCAACCGGAGATCGACCGACTGGTCGTCAACGCGGGAAAATACGGGCGTGCGGATCTCGTTGCGCATCGCGTCCCAGCATTCGGGCACGCCCCGGGCGTGGGCGCGAAGCCGGAACGACTTGGCTGCTCCTTCCGGCTGCTGATTGCAGACGAAGAACACGTCGCAGCCGGCCTTCTGGCGGTGCAGCACGTGCAGCCAGTGGTCCGTCTGCCCTTCGAGCACCTCCAGCGTGGGACGCACGCCCGCATCGCTGGTGAGCACCTGCTGGAGTTCTTCGGGAGTGGGTTGCTCCGGGAGGAAGTACGAACGGCCGCCGGCATTGTTGGTCCGGCAGACCTGAACGCCAGACTTCACGTCGGTGCCCCAGACCGCCTCGCGCAACCGGGCGACGTCGGCCGACGATTTCCCGAGCGTGGCCGATCGGCTCGGCAACATCCCGTAGCCGACGACTACGCCGCCGGCGTGGAAGAACGCCTTCACCTTCTCCAGCGTCGCCAGCGGGATCACTTCGACGGCCGGGACGACCAGCACCCGGTATTGCTCCTGGTGCAACTGGAGCGTGCGGCCGGCAAGCTTGACGTCGTTTTCCCACACGTCGTACGGCATCCAGTCGCAGTCGAACAGGGCGTCCTGCAGCGCGGTGGTCAGTTGTTCCGGCACGATCGATTTGCCGGCGTGACGGCTGTTGCCCAGGTAGAGGAAGGCCACCGGGCAGACGTGGCGTCCACCGCTGAGCAGCAGGCTCAACCGGCTCGTGTAGTCGGCGTAGACGCGATACAGCGGCCAACGGGGCTCGTAGCCGTCGTTGTAGAAGAACGGCGGGCAGTCACGGTCGTAGGGTGCCCGCGGGTTGAACGAATGGGGAATCATGAAGTTGATCCCGCGGACCTGCATCTGGTCGGTCAGCCACTTCATCTGCGGATAGGTGATCGCCTGGCCGTAGGCCCCGAACATCTCGCACATCGCCAGATCGTCGGTCTTGCCGTAGACGTGGGCGATCGAGCTGCCCAGCTTGGCCATCTGGCAGTAGCGGGGATCTTTGGAGCCCGGGTAGAACTGCTGGCAGACCAGGTCGATCCCGCCCAGGTCGGTGTACTTCTGGAGCTGGAACATGTTGCCCGCGCAGAGATCCGGCCGCAGATACTCCCAGTCGTGTTCCAGGAAGTGGCCGATCGAGAGGACCTGGTGGTCGCGGCACCAGGCCGAGATCCCACCGTAGAGCGTGCGGCCCCAGGCCTCGGCAAAGGCGTCCTGATACTGGTACCTGGCCGCCAGTTGTTCCTCGGCGTCGGCCAAGGTGTACT
>JBDKTH010000540.1:0-7495 GCA_039680305.1 Thermoguttaceae bacterium
GTGCAGAACCCGATAACCGCCCGCCTTTCCCGCGGCGAGTATCTGCTCTACAGTTGCTGTACTCCTCACGCTCCGTCGTGAGGTCTGATCCGTACCCATCACGCTCCGCCGTGTTGAGAATTCCTCACGGCGGAGCGTGAGGAGTACGGGGGAACAGGGATAGCCATGAACGAAGCCGAAACCCGAGCCGAACTAATCGACCCCGCCCTGCAAACCGCTGGCTGGGGCGTCGTGGAAGGTAGCCGCATCCGTCGCGAATATCCGATCACGCTGGGCCGCCTCGAAGGCCACGGTCGGCGGGGCAAGCCGCTCACCGCCGATTACGTGCTGGAGTATCGCAACACCAAGCTGGCCGTGGTCGAGGCCAAGGCGGAAGAGGAAGAACTGACCGAAGGCGTTGCCCAGGCGAAGAATTACGCGGGCAAGCTGGCGATCCGTTTCACCTACTCGACCAATGGCCGGGGCATCTACCGCATTGATATGGAGCAGGGGACCGAGGGCGAGTTGCCCACCTTCCCCACGCCCGACGAACTCTGGAACGTGACCTTTGCCGAAGCGAATGCTTGGCGCGACCGCTTCGCCGCCGTGCCGTTCGAGGATCGGGGTGGCTACTTCCAACCGCGCTACTACCAGGACATCGCCATCTCGCGCGTCATGGAGGCCGTCGCCGCCGAGGATCCACGTATCCTGCTCACCCTGGCCACTGGTACGGGCAAGACGTTCATTGCCTTTCAAATCGCCTGGAAACTCTTTTACAGCCGATGGAACCTGAGCCGCGAACCGGCGCGCCGCCCCCGCATCCTGTTCTTGGCCGACCGCAACATTCTGGCCGACCAGAGCTACAACGCCTTTTCCGCCTTCCCCGAAGACGCGATGGTGCGGATTGAACCTGGCGACATTCGCAAGAAGGGCAGAGTCCCCAAAAACGGCAGTCTGTTTTTCACGATCTTTCAAACCTTCATGAGCGGGCCGCCCAAGGACGGCAAGCCCTCGCCGTATTTCGGTGAATACCCGGCCGACTTCTTCGACTTCATCTTCATCGACGAATGCCATCGCGGCGGGGCCAACGACGAAAGCACCTGGCGGGAGATCCTCGAATACTTCGCCCCTGCCGTGCAACTCGGCCTGACCGCGACGCCCAAACGCGACGAGAATGTGGACACCTACGCCTATTTCGGCGAGCCCGTCTACATCTACTCGCTCAAGGACGGGATCAACGACGGCTTCCTCACGCCGTTCAAGGTGAAGCAGATTTCCACCACGCTTGACGAGTATGTGTATACCCCCGACGACAAACTGATCGAAGGCGAGATCGAAACAGGCAAGGTCTACAAGGAAGCGGACTTCAACAGGATCATCGAAATCAAGGAACGGGAAGCCCATCGGGTGAAGCTTTTCATGGAGCAGATTGACCAGCGGGAAAAGACACTGGTCTTCTGCGCCACCCAGGACCACGCCCTGGCCGTGCGCGACCTTATCAACCAGATGAAAACGAGCAAAGACCCGAATTATTGCCAGCGGGTCACCGCCAACGACGGCAGCCTGGGCGAACAGCACCTTCGGGATTTTCAGGACAACGAGAAGACCATTCCCACGATCCTGACCACTTCCCAAAAACTCTCGACGGGTGTGGATGCTCGCAACATTCGCAACATCGTGCTGATGCGGCCAATCAATTCGATGATCGAGTTCAAGCAGATTATCGGGCGCGGCACGCGGCTTTACGACGGCAAGGATTACTTTACGATCTACGATTTCGTGAAGGCGCACCATCATTTTCGCGACCCCGAATGGGACGGGGAGCCGCTGGAACCCGAACCGTGTCCGAAATGTGGTTGCCAGCCGTGTGTGTGCAAAAAGCAACCGCCGCAACCCTGTGCCGTCTGTGGCAAACGGCCATGTGTTTGCCCGCGTGAGCCTTGCCCGAAGTGCGGCCAGAGGCCCTGTGTTTGCGAGAAGAAGGCGAAAGTGAAGCTGGCCGATGGGAAAGAACGGACGATTCAATCCATGATGGCAACGACATTCTGGCACGCCGACGGCACGCCCATCTCAGCCCAACAGTTCATGGAAATGATGTTTGGCAAATTGCCCGACTTCTTCCAGAATGAGGCGGAACTACGCGCCCTGTGGATCGCACCTGATACGAGGGCAAAGTTGCTGGACGGCTTGACCGAAAAGGGTTTCGGCCCCGAAGCGATGGCCGAGATGCAAAAGTTCATCGATGCCGAGAAGAGTGACCTGTTCGACGTGCTGGCGTATGTAGCTTACGCGATGGCTCCCCTTACTCGGGAAGAACGTGCCGCACGCGCCAGGATACAGATCAGCACCGAGTTCGGGGACAAGCAACAGGCGTTTCTCGACTTCGTGCTGGCGCAGTATGTGAGGGTCGGCGTTGGTGAACTCGGTGCAGAGAAGCTAGGGCCGCTGCTCAAACTCAGGTACAACAACGCCATCGCCGATGCCATCGCGGACCTTGGGGAGCCTGAACAAATCCGTGAAGTCTTCACGGGGTTCCAAAAGTATCTCTACCAAGAGGCGGTGTGAATGGTTGTTTTCGGGGAACATGGGGGAGCGTTGTAGTTGTAGGATGGGTCGAGTGACCTACGAGAGGAAGGAAAGGACGAATGGCGAGAAGGTGAGCGAGCCCCACCCTACCATCTCTCTTCACGCCCTACGCCATGCTGGCGATCTTCTCCTCGCAGATCCGCTTGGTGAGCTCTTGGAGTTTGCGCACGCGGGAGGCCAGGTAGTCGAGTTCGCCCCGGGTAATCACAAAGTCGCGTTTGTAGCGGGCGTCGATGTAGGCGCTTTTGAGCAGTTCGAAAAGACGCTTCTGCTCCGGGGTCGTCCGGGGGAAGACCGTGAAGAACTCGGGGGCAAGAGCGCTCGCCTGACGGTCCAGCTTCTCGATGTCCTCAATGATCACTGTCGAACTGGGCCGGTCCAGCCCGCGCCGATGCCGCCGCCGCCCGATCGCATCGGGGAGCGATGTTCTCACGCGGCCTCGTATCTGGCGCCCCAAGAAAACTGGAAATTGGGTAATACAACCTGCTATGCCTACCCTCGCCCGCGCAGCGGGAGAAGGTGGCGAGGAACGAGCCGGGTGAGGGCCGTCGAGATCCCAGGAAACTGGGCGTTTGGCGTCTCTGCCCTCACCCCCGGCCCCTCTCCCGCTGCGCGGGCGAGGGGAGCTTTCGGAACAGACGCCAAGAAGGGGGCGTCTTGCAGCCACAGAAAGCCCTGCCCAACCTGTCCATCCTCACTCAACAAGCCCCACAGCCGCAGGGAACCAGGAAGACTCGAACGCTGTTGGGGAAAGAAGTCTCCGCTGGAGCAGTGGCTCACTGGAAATTGGGCCAGTCGATCTGCTAGACTCACTTCTAGCAGCCGCAGGCTGACCCCTTTTGTTCTTTGGCAACTTGGCTCTTGGGCGTCGATGCCCCGTCCAACAAGCGGACGGGGCAAGGGCGAGCCGTGCGCCGGCTCCTGGCCCTCCGTAAGCAACCAGCGGCAGTCGAAAAAACGCGAATCGCCAAAAGGTTTAACTCTGAAGGATGGGACGCCTGGTTACGCGAGTAGGGAGAGACCATGAATTATGCAACACACCCACCTAACAGAGTTATAAGCCTTACGAATTCTGGCGCGGATGCAACTATTTAATTTTTCTCGCCTTATGGATAATCTCCAAGCCATAAAATGTGCAACAGGACACATGGGGCTATCCACAATTTTCTCCCTCAACCTGGTTAAGGTGATTTCTGAGGCTTTCCAACTTTGGGGTTCGTTGGTTCAATACGGGGGGGGCGACTCAAGAGAACGTGCCGTGAAAGGAAACGACCGCCGTGAATCCGACTGACGAATTGGCCGACTACCGCTGGCTCCTGAGCGAGGAGGGGCGCCGGTGGATCGCCCAGGTGGCGGCCGATCCGCAGACGCTGGTCGTTCAGGCGGGCCGGTTGCGCAAGCTTCTGTCGGCCCAACGCACGCATCTGGTCCTCGAACAGGTCGAGCTTCGCCGCCGGGCTCGCGAGAAGTTTGGAGAATGGGCCGATCGGATGTTTTTGGCTCGCGTGGGGTTGGAGCAGGCGACCGATCGGTTTGTCGCCGAATACAAGGCCAGCCGCTTTCCATCCGACCAGCCCGTGGCCGACCTGTGCTGCGGGATCGGCGGCGATCTCTTGGGCCTGGCCGGGCGAGGGCCGGCCGTGGGCGTGGATCTCGACCCGGTCGTCGCATTGCTGGCTGAGGCCAATCTGGCCGTGGTCGAAGGTGGCGGCCCGGCGGATGCCCGGGCTGCCGACGTGGCAAGCATCGACCTTCGGGCGTTCGCCGCCTGGCACATGGATCCCGACCGCCGGCCCCAGGGACGCCGCACCACGCACGTGGAATACTATGAGCCGCCGCTCGCGGTGATCGAGCGGATGCTTGTAGCCTCGTCCCAAGCGGCCCTCAAGCTGGCCCCGGCCGCCGAGGTGCCGGACGCGTGGGCCGAACAGGCGGAACTGGAATGGATCAGCCGCGACCGCCAGTGCCGGCAACTGGTCGCCTGGTTCGGCTCGCTCGCCACGCGGCCCGGCCAACGCCGGGCAACGATCGTCGCCAGCCGCACGGGTCGCCCTTTGGTCCTTCGCACGCTTCAGGGCAACGAGGGCGAGCGGCTGCCGGTTGCCGCCGAAACGGGTCGCTATGTGTTCGACCCCGACGCTGCCGTGCTGGCCGCCAAACTGGTCGGCACGCTGGCCGCCGAACACCGGTTAGCGGCCCTCGGGCCATCGGTCGCCTACCTGACCGGCGACGAGCCCGTCCACGATCCGGCCTTGGCCTGCTTTGAAGTCACCGACGTGCTGCCGTTCGACCTGAAGCGGCTCAAGCAACTGCTGCGCAGCCGCGGGATCGGTCGGTTGGAGATCAAGAAACGGGCCGTGCGCGAAGAGCCCGAGCCGCTCCGCCGCCAACTCGCCCTCACCGGCGACCGTGCGGCCGTCCTCCTGCTTGCCCCGGTGAAAGAGCGTACCACGGCGATCCTGGCTCAGCGTGTGCTTGAGGCCGACGAATCGTAGGGCGCGGTCTCATGACTCTCCCTCCCGTCGGGATAGGGACGGGGAGGGAAATTTGCATAGCTGGGTCCGTGGAGATCTCCCTCACCCTAACCCTCTCCCGGAGGGAGAGGGAACCGGAGCGGAACACTTCCCCACATCCCCACTCCCTACCCCCTTCGCCCCACGCCTACTCCCGTCACTTCGCCTCGGCCGGGCGGCTGGCGGTCTTCGTGCCTTCGGGGAGGAATTCTTCGGTGAACCGGGTCAGGTAGTGGAGGCTGCTGGCCTCGCCGCGGAACCCGACGACGTTCTTGTCCAGGTCCATCTGCTGGCCGAGCACGCGCCCGGCGTCGATGTCGAACCGCACCGTACCGCTGGCTTCCCGCTGGATCAGCATGGCCTCGACCATCGGGTCGTGAATCGGCGTGAGGATGTGGGTGACCACTTCGATGGTTGCCACCCCGTTGCTAACCCCCTTGAGGGCGAACTTCTGTTCGGTTTTCACCTTCTTGACCGTGCCACCGGCCAGCGGCACGTCGATCTCAGCCGGCAGCGACCAGGTGTCGCCGACGGCCACGGGTCCCTCGGGCAGCGGAAGGGTCATCGGGCCCTCGCTATCCATGGCCGCCCGGTACTGGTTGCGCTTGCGTTGGAGGATCTTGCCTTTCGTGTCGAGCGTGACCACGGAGAGAACCTGGCCGACCGAATCGGCGACGTTCTCGAATCCCAGCGGGGCCTTCTTGTCGCTCTTGCTGTTGTAGCGGACCTCCTGGCGTCCGGTCAGCTTCTGGCCCATGTCGACGCTCTCGACCACGTGCTCGAAGGTCGCCGAGCCATCAGGCTTGACCTCCTTAACCCGCCAGAGCTTCACGGAAACACTCGTCGTTTCGGCGGTCTGCGTGGTCCCCGAGACCGTCGTCTTGATCTTCGCCTGGTGGGTGACCTCCCAGCGCAGCGACTGGCCGGGCTCGAACTTGTAGCGAAGCGTGTGCTTGGCCGCGTTGGTGTCGGCCGGTTTGGCCTCTTCGGCCGCGGCCGTCGTCGCCACCAGCAGCCAGCAGAGCGTCCAGCCCAATCCGTGAGTCGTCCTGTTCATCCTCGCGTCCTTTCGAGTGCGTAGTAGTGCGGGAAAGCCCGGCGTCAGAGCCGGGGGTTACTTGCCGTCGTGTGGGCCGTGGTTGACTTCCAGCCGGCCGCTCCAGCCGAGTTTTTCGCGCAACGTGCGGTAGTAGGTGTGACCGGGGACGGCGACCAGCTTGAACCGTGCGTCGGCCCGCTGCACCCGGACCCGATCGCCCAGCTCCAGGTTGCAGACCACGGCCCCGTCGAGCACGACCGAGGTGGCCGGGCTGGGGTTGGCGATGGCCATCTCATACACCCGATCTGCCGAATCGACCACCGGCCGATGGGTCAGGGCGTGGGGGCTGATCGGCGAGATCACAAACGCCTGGAGGTCTTTGCGCAGGATCGGTCCGCCGGCCGAGAGGCTGTGGGCGGTCGAGCCGACGGGGGTGGCAATGATCAAACCGTCGCAACTATAAGTGGTTACCTGTTCCCCGTCAACGTAAAGATCGACGTTGAGCATCGTAAACGGCGGCCCGCCTTGCACGGCGACTTCGTTGAGCCCCAATTGCTTGTACAACCCCCGTCCTTCACGGAGCACCAGGCATTCGAACATCAGGTGCTCGATGACCTGGATCGACTCCAGGGAGACGTCGCGGAGGAAGTCCAACAGCACGTCGGGCGAGAGATCCGCCAGGAAGCCCACCCGTCCCAAATTCACGGCCAGGACCGGCAGTTGCCGGTGGCCCATCTGGTGGGCTGCGCGGAGGATCGAGCCGTCGCCCCCAAAGACGATCACCAGATCCGCCTCGACCGTGGAGAGATCCATCAGGCCAGTGAAATCCACGGCCACGATCTCGACCTACTTCTCGACTAAGGGGCGGAGCCGTTCGGCCTCCCGCACGATGTTGGGGCGGCCGCCAAACCCCAGCACAATGGCTCGCATGAGGGGGGTACTCTCGGGGACTAGTCGCATACAACCCACGGCTTTGATCATAGTCGGCCGAGGCAAGAAAGCAAACCGCAGATTGGGAATTGCAAATTGAGAACGGCATATTGAGAATTGGAAATTGATACAGTCTGGGCCGTTTAGCCCCGGCACTCGTGCCGGGCGGTGGCTTCGGGCGCAGAGAACACCAGAACGCTGATTGTGACGCAGGATCAGGATGATGAAGATCTATACGCGGACGGGGGATCTGGGGGAGACGGGCTTGTTTGCCGGTCCTCGGGTGGGCAAAGATATGGCCCGGATCGAGGTATTCGGAACGATCGACGAACTTAGCGCGGTTCTGGGGGTCGTTCGGGCGGAGCCCCTTCCGGAGGACCTCGATTCGTTGCTCGCTCGGATCCAGAACGAGTTGTTCGACCTCGGGGCCGAATTGGCCACGCCCGAC
>JBDKTH010000693.1:0-13968 GCA_039680305.1 Thermoguttaceae bacterium
TCCGGCAGGAGCCGCCGGATCCGCTCGCGAATCTCGTCGCGGTAGTCCCACGACCGATCGATGTAGGCGATCAACTGGCCGGCGTTGACGTTCTTCAGCGGCGGCACTTCCATTTCGAGATCCTCGATGAACCCGGCGATCTTGGAGGCGTAAGGAAGTGCCACCAGCGGCACGCTCTGGAGAGCGGAGAAGATCAGAAAGTGCAACCGCATTCCGATCGAGAATTCGAAACGCCCAATCAGGGAGACGATCTGCCTCGACGTATACTCCCCTTTGAGCACGGTCGCCCGCTGGGGATGTTGCATCTGCGCGATCACGGCATGGCTGTGCTGGAGGTCCATCTTCTTGCGTTCCAGCGGCACGAAGACCACGTCGGCGTCCAGACGGTCGACGACGAAATCGGCCGCATTGGCCAGAAGCGCGTGGTAATGGTCCACGTCGATGTCCGGCGCGGCCGGTCCCGGTTCTCGCACCGAGAAACCGACCAAGCAATGGCCCGCATCCAACCCTTCACGCGTCAACGCATCCTCGGGAAGCGGCTCCGGTTCCATGAGCAGCGCGGGATCCGCGGTGACCTGGATCTCCTGGGTGACACCCACCTCCTCCAAGAGCTGCCGGCCCTGCCGGTCGCGCACCGTGATCAGGGCGACCTTGTTCAGCGCCTCGCGTACCGCTTTTCGGGCACTGGCCGTCTGCAGAGGCCCGGCACTGATCGCGTAGACCAGGACCGGCACGCCCACCTCGTGGGCCAGCAGCACTTCGCGAAGGTACGCCTCGGCGTCGCGGTCGTAGAGGATTCCCCCGCCGCCCAGGATCAGCAGATCGAGCCGTTCGACCTCGGCTCGGGCTTCGTCGCGAGTCAGATCGCGAATCGTCACGGCCCGTTCGACTTGATGACGCTGCAGCGTATCCTCGCCATTACGCGAAAAGACGGTGATTTCGACCGGCAGCGAATTGCGGAGTTGGGTGACGATACTCTGGAGAATCGCCTCATCGCCCAGATTGAGGCCACCGTACGAGCCGGAGATTGCGACTTGGAACATCTGCCAACCCTTTCCACGTCCGTGTTGGTCCGCCGCCCATTGGTGCGCGGCGCAACTGCCCCATGGGTGCAGTTTGTGTGCCAAAGGCTCCCAAACCCCGAACCCATGTCATGCGAGCCGGTTGACACGGACAGCCCGGAGAGCGTATACTGCATGAAACACAACATTATTGCGTATCGTGCAACGCCATGCCTTCCCCCCGTCCTACTCCGCCCATCCAGAGCCTCGACCGGGGCCTCGTGCTCCTTGAGGCCGTGGCCAGCGCCCGCAAGCCGGTGTCGCTCGCTGACCTGACGCCCGTCCTGGGAATCGATCGAAGCAGCGTCTTCCGCCTGGCCAACACGCTCAAGCAACGCGGTTTTCTCACGCAGTTGCCCGACAGCAAGGAGTACGTCCTCGGCTCGGCGATCTGGCGGCTGGCAAGCCTGTTTCGGTTCAGCGACGTGCTGATGCAGATGGCCCGGGAGCATGTGAACGCCTTGGCCGCCCAGAGCGGCGAAACCACGCACCTGGCGATCCGCGAAGGGCGGCAGGCGATGTTGATCGACCACCAGCTGACGGCTCACCCCGTCGGCGTGGCCGGCGGCTCGGGCTTCTGCGTGCCGCTGCATTGCACGAGTGTGGGCAAGGCCCTGCTGGCCGACTGCGAGCACGCCCAGTTGACCGGACTGCTGGGCGACGGGCCGCTGGCGAGGCTCACGAAGCGGACCATCACGTCGCTGGCCGCGTTGGCCGACGACTGCCAGAAGACGCGGAAACGCGGGTTTGCCGTCGACGACGAGGAGCAGAATGAAGGCGTGCGATGCGTCGCAGCGCCGATCCGTGACTCCAGCGGTCAGGTCGTCGCCTCGATCGGCATTTCCGCCCCGGCGGCGCGTCTGCCTCGCGATCGGTTCAAAGAGGTTGGTGAGGAGGTCGTGGCGGTTGCCCGCGAGATCAGCCGCAAGCTCGGGTACGTGCCCCCAGCGAAGAAATAAGGGACGATCCGTCGCCAAACCAGGCAAGCCGTTTTCTTAACCCCAAGGAGCACATCATGGCAAAAGGCAAACCCAGACTAGTCACTCGGCGTGAAGCGTTGGCGGCCGCGTTGGGGGCATTCGGTACGGCAACTCTCAGTCGCACGCGGACCTGGGCGGCGTCGGCCGCCTGGCCGGTGAAGATCGGGTGCGGAACCGTCAGCTTTCGTACGCGCTCGCTGGAAGAAGCCCTGGAGCGAATCCGGCGAGCCGGCTATGAATATGCCGAACCGCAGGCCACCGGCCCCTGGTGCCCGCACGTCGATGCGTGGAAGAGCGACCCGGCGAAGTTCCGCCGTCAGGTGGCCAACGTGGGGTTCAAGGGCGTGACCGCCTTGTGGGATCCACACGGCGCTATCATTCCTGATGCCAAGAGCGTCGAGGGGATCACCCAGGCCATCCGCTGGGCCAAGGAGGCGGGAATTCCTGTGGTCAACGCCGGCGACGGCCGCAAACCGGACGCCATGCCGGAGGCCGATGCCCTCAAGGTGCTCGGCGAGCGACTCGCGGCGATTCTGGAGACAGCCGAAAAGTGCCAGGTCTACCTGGCCATCGAACCGCACGGCACCTTTTCCCTCACCGCCGCCGGACTGCAGAAGATCCTTGCGCTGTCGAACTCCAAATGGCTAGGGATCAACTACGACACGGCCAATGTTCATCGGGCCACCTATGTAGAAACCCGCGACGGCGGCTACTCGTGGACGCCCTATGGCCAACGGCAAGACGAGGTGGCGACCCTCAAAGCCGTTGTCGATCGCGTCGTGCACGTGCACGTCAAGGATGTGATCGGCTCCCGATGCACCGTACTCGGCGAGGGGAAAGTTGACGTCCTTGGTTGTCTTCGCGTGTTGCGCGAGCACGGCTACGCGGGGGCACTGTCGCTGGAAACCGAAGGCGAATTCCAGCCCGACGAAGGCCAACGCCTGATCGAGGCGAGCCGGACCTATCTGACCAGCGTGGTTGCGAAGCTCTAGGACCTCGCATGGCAAGTCACGACGACATCCGCATCGGCACGCTGATCAAGGCAGAACCATCCGCCGTCGAGTATCTGCGACAGATCCTCCCCCACGGATTCGAGAGCTTCGAATTGGTGTTCAAGCGGCACCTGGGCGACACGGACCTTCCCAGGCTGGCTGCCGACGTGCGCCGGGTCCTCGACGAAGCTGGAAGCGATGCGATCATCAGTTCGGTGGGGCTCTATGGCAACACCCTGGTCGACCAACAGACCGCCGCAGACTTCGCCCGCCTGATCGACACGGCCGAACTCTTTGGCTGCCGGCTGGTTTGCGGATTCACGGGCCGGATTCCCAACACGCCCGTGCCGGAGTCGTTGCCGGCGTTCAAACAGGTGTTTGGCGAATTGACGCGTCGGGCCGAGGACCGCGGGGTGCGGATCGCCCTGGAAAACTGCGACATGGGCGGCACCTGGGAGACGGGTGACTGGAACATCGCCCACGCCCCGCGAGCATGGGAGATGATCTTCCACGAGGTCCCCAGCGACGCCCTGGGATTGGAATGGGAGCCGTGCCACCAGATGGTCAGCCTCGTCGACCCGTTGCCCCAGTTGCGCCGGTGGCTTCCCAAGGTCTTCCACCTTCATGGCAAAGACGCCTCGATCCTCTGGGACATCATCCGCACGGAGGGGATCCGCGGCGGCACGCGTTACGTGTACCATCGCACTCCCGGCTTCGGCGACACGAACTGGACCGACCTGATTTCGATCCTCCGCGCCGGCGCCTTTCGGGGTTCCATTGATATCGAAGGTTGGCACGATCCGGTCTATCGCGACGCCTTGGAGATGACCGGCCAAGTGCACGCCCTCAACTATCTGAAGCAGTGCCGGGGCGGCCCTTTCGTCCCCAATCCGCGTGTGGAATGAGGTTCCGACGGTCTTTCTCATCAGGAGGCTCGACCATGTCACGTTGTGGGATGGGGCTAGTGTGGGTGCTCGTCATGTCGCTGGGTGCGGAGAGTCCGCGGTCGGCGTGGGCCGAGCCCAAGACTCCGTCGAAGCCGAAGGCAGTGAGCGAATCGTTTGCCGGACTCGACGGCGTGTTCGACGGTTACCCCCGCCTCAACGATCGCTCGCCACCGGTCGTCTGTATGCTCAACTGTGAGCCAACGGACTATCTCCGCGATTTGAAGAAGAAGCCCGCGGGCTTGCGCAAGATGATGACCTTGAAGAGCCGGATCGGAGAGCTCTCGGGGCTCTCTTGCCTCCCAGTACACTACACGCAGATCACGCGACACGCTCTGGACCGGCCGAACGTCAAGGCGATCGTGATTGTGGCCTGGTTGCCGATGAAGGACAAGTTCCACCGGGAGGACCTGCTTGCGATGATCCGGGAGACCAAGATTCCCACGATCGCCTTTTGCGGCGGTCATCAGAAGATCTGTGAGGCCTATGGCGCCAAGACGAACTACATGCGCAAGCTCAGACCGGACGAGAAAGATCCCCATCCAGCCTACAACCCGGGCTTCTATAAGGAATGGGGGACCCTGCCGGTCCAGATCGTCAAACGCGATCCAATCTTCGACGGGCTTCCCGCCGAGTGTCTCATGCCGCAGCGGCACGTCGCCGAGGTCAAGACCCTGCCGGCCGAACTGAACCTGCTGGCCAGTTCCCCGGAGTGCAAGATTCAAGCCGTCAGGCACCGGGACCGGCCCGTCTACGGAACGCAGTTTCACCCGGAGATTTACGACAAGGACAATCCCCACGGGCGAATCCTGCTGCAGAACTTCTTCAAGCTCGCTGGCACCCCGAGCGCAACGAGACAATAACGTCTTGGATGGTCTACAGCACCGGACCTCTCATTCCCGGCCATACGCTTTCCTTGTGTGTGTCGGCGTGGTAAGCTGGGCGCCATCCCGGCCATCGCGTCGGGGAGCGTGCCGGATCGCGAGTCAAACAACGTTGGAGGTCATCATGAGAGCGAGGGTGTTGGTGGTCGTGGCGTTGGTGCTGATAAGCGTGGGGCCGGCCTGGGCCGCCGGGGACGTGGAGATTGTGCCTGACGTGGTCTATGGCCACAAGGATGGCTTGGCCCTGACGTTCGACGTGTTCAAACCGAAGCAGGCCAACGGCGCGGGCGTGCTGTTTCTCGTCAGCGGCGGTTGGTATTCCCGCTGGTCCCCACCGGAGAGTACCGTGCACGGGTTCCAGCCGATGTTACAGAAGGGCTTCACCGTGTTTGCCGTGCGGCACGGGAGCAGTCCGAAGTACCTGATCCCGGAAATCGTCGAGGATGTGCGCCGCAGCGTACGGTTTATCCGCCTCAATGCGGCGAAGTTCGGCGTCGATCCCGAGCGGTTGGGTGTGACGGGCGGGAGCGCCGGCGGCCATTTGTCGCTGATCGTGGGGACCACGGCCGACAACGGCGATCCGAAGGCCAGCGATCCGGTCCTCCGCACCAGCGACCGCGTGGCCGCGGTGGTGGCCTACTACCCGCCCACCGATGTCCGTCCCTGGGTCACGCCGGAGTCGTCGTACTACAAGAACTATCCCGCCTTGCAGTTCGACGCAACCAAGGCCGGCGATTATTCGCCGCTGTTGCAGGTGACGAAGGACGACGCGCCGACGCTCTTGGTGCATGGCGACCAGGACAAGCTCGTGCCGCTGGACCACAGCGAGAAAATCCTTGCCGAGTTCCAGAAGCAACAAGTCCCAAGCAAACTGCTCGTAATCCCCGGGGCCGCCCATGGCTTCCGTGGCGACGACGGCCAACGGGCCAACGAGGCGAAAGTCGCCTGGTTCGAACAACAACTGCTCGCGCCGAAGGCCAAGCCCTAGGCGAACATCTTTCGCGCAGGCCCTTACGCCTGGCTCTCCGATGTCGCGTGTTCCCCGGCCAGGCCAAGGAGGGCCAGGGCGGTCGGCGAGACGGCGGCGCCGGCCGGCATGGGGTGGTAGTGGCGATAGATGGCCGCGAGGATGTCGTCTTCCGGCGCCAAAGCCACGGCGATCTGGCGATTGAAGATCAATCGCAGCTCGTCCAGCTGGCGCGGCGTCGGCGGACGGCTGAGTGCCACGGTCAAGGCCGCCTCGTGTAAGGCCAGCGGCAGCACGGTTTTCTTCCAGGCCACAGCCTTGGGAAGCGGTGCCAGCAGCGGAGCTGGAATATTCACTTCCTCCAAACGCACGAAGTCCCAACCAAGCTTCGCCGCCTGGGTTCGGCAGGCCTCGACGGCGGCAAGGTCCGGAAGAATCTTGATGAGGGCCGCCAGGCCACAGGGGGTGGCATGGAAGCTCACCTGCAAACGCCGATCCTTCTCGCCCACCGTCAGGGCCAACTCCCCGGAAAGCTCCGTGAACATCCGCAGCCGGGCCAGGACCGGGTAGAGCCGTTCCAACGGCAGGCTCTCGCGGGCATATGCCGCCCGTTGAATCCGATAGCTTACCTCCACCCGATCCTCCAATGGAACGATCGCGATCCTCGCCGCCCGATGGTGAACCGCCTCGGCCAGCAACAGTTCCACCAGTTGGATCACCGGCGAACTGTCAAAGTCGATCGCTTCGCCCGTCGAGGTCTGGCTTTCCAGTCGGGCCAGCCACCGCCGGACCGCGCCGGGCTCGACCACCATCGCAGGATCGTTTAGCAACGACTCGATGACCTCCGACAGACGCGGCAATTGCTCGGTGACGAACTGCAGGAGCGCGCCGTTCGAGTCGATCGAAGGGAACGCGTGGAGGATCAGCGAGTACAGGAAATTGAGCCAGGCATCCGGGGCGGAAGCCGGGTTGATCGGCACGCGACGTCCGTCGGCCAACTGGCAGCAGGCGAGATACTGGCTGTAGGTCATGGCCATGCGCCGCGCCAAGGCATTCCGCTCCAGGAAACACTCCAACCGCGAGACGATCGCCTCGCGCAGCCCCCACACCTTGCTTTCCAGATACTTCCGCGCTGCGGCGGGCATTTGCTCCACGAGGTTCGACTGGGGGAAGACGACGGTCAGATCGCCGGTGGCGGGGTCCTGGCGGCAGAGTGTTCCCCGGCTGCCCAGGTTCTCGAAGTACTCCAGCATCGGGGCATGGTACACCGTTCGCAGATGATCCAATAGCGGCCTGGCCGCACTCGCCGGTGAGGCCAACAGCTTGAACACGCGGCCCACCGGCGCCGCAGCGGGAGAGGGCTCCGGCGATTGGGCCAACTCCCAGAGCAGGACATCGGCCGTCTCTGGGTCGGCCGGGCCGTAATACCGGTCGATCGCAGCCAGAATCGCTCCTTCCGACGCCATGGCCAGCGAGATCCGTCGATTGAGCACGAACTGCAAACGCTCCACGGTCTCCGGCGTCGGTGGCACGCCGGTGACGAGCGTCAGGACGTTCTCCTCCAGCGACCACGGCAGGACTCCGTAATCCCTTGCGACCCACTCGGGCACCGCGGCCAGGGTCTCTTTGGGAATGCGGTGCTGGTCGAGAGTCACAAACGCATAGCCCAACTTGGCCGCCTTGACGCGGCTGAGCTCAAGCACGGAAACGTCCTGCGTCACTTCCATCAAGGCCGATATGCCGTACCGCGTCGGCTTGAAGACCACTCGCAGCTTGCGTTCCCGCCCGCCGGCCAGAAGCTTAATGAATCCCGACAGATTGGCCATCGTCATCAGCCGGACAAGCACGGGATAGAGCATCTCGGTGGGAAGATCCTGACGCGAATAGACGGCATCCTCGACCCGATAGGCGACTTTGACCCGCTGGCGAATCGGCTGAATCAGCATGCGCGACGCGCCCAAGCGGAGGGCTTCGGCGATGATCGACTGCACGAGCCGCGCGACGGGCGTCCCATCGGGGTCGGGGATCGCTTCGTGCGTCTCAGCTCCTGCGTCGGGTACCTCGACGAAATCGATCGGCTCGACGGGGTTCGGAGTGTCCCGCGGGGAGAGCGATGCCCCGCGATAGCACCGCTCGATCGATGCCAGCAGTGCTTCCTCGGTCGTCAACACCACCGAGATGGTGCGCCGGAGCAGGAATCGTAGCCGATCGAGCGTCTCGGGGCTCGGCTCCCGGCTCATGGCGACTTTCAACGTGTCGTCGTCGACTGCCAAGGGGAGGATCCGCTCTTGACGGGCCACGGCTTCGCTGATCAAGTGCACCGCGGCAAGGGAGATCTCCGTGGTCTCGAGATCGACCACGGGATAGCCCAGGCGAGCCGCCCGGGCAAGGGGCGAGTCCATCGGCTGTGCGGTTTCCATGACAACGTTCTCACCGTCCCCAGAAGCTGTCGGTTGTCACGCATCTGCCCAGGTGCTTTTATTATTGTCCCGCCGATACCCACCTGCAAGCATTGTGAAGGGGGGATGGCTAGAATTCTCTGCGGTTCAGGAGACGAAAGCATGCCCCCGACTATCGCTCACCTCGTCGAGGCGGCGGTATACGCTGACGATTTGACGCAGGCCGAGGAGTTCTATCGGGAAGTGCTTGGCTTGGAGCCAATTGGTCGCGAGCCTGGGCGACACGTCTTTCTTCGCGTTGGTCCGAGCGTCCTGCTGGTGTTCAAGGCCGACACGACACGTCAGGGAACGACCCTCCCGGCCCACGGGGCAACGGGGCCAGGGCACTTTGCCCTGGGGATCGCGACCGAGGAATGGGAGGTCTGGCGAGCCCGCCTGCAGGATCACGGGGTACGGATCGAAAAGGAGATGCAATGGCCGCGTGGGGGGCGCTCGCTGTACTTCCGTGACCCCGCCGGCAACTCCGTGGAGTTAATCACGCCCGGATGCTGGGGGCTGCCGTCGGGGTGGTGAAAGCCACGTTTGCCAAGGTGTCCAGCCGTTTAGCCCCAACACTTGTGCCGGGCGGGGATGACTGCTTCGGAGAGCGATTGGTTTTGACCAGAGCGGCAGTGCTCCGCTATGTCGCCAAAGCCCACTTGACCGGCATACGATTTGCATTACTCCCCTGCCATGCCCAACCACGCTCCCTGGGAAGTGATTCGGATGAAGGCCCCCAATCCAGGCACCACACGGATTCGTCGACCGGAATTGATGGATGATCCAGACTTGGAGGAGGAGGAGCACCTCGCGGCTCTGGAAGGCCTGTCTCGCTTGAACCGACTCAGCCGCAGTGCGCGACTCTTCTGGAGGCCGCTCGCCGGTCTGGCGCAGCGGTTGGGACACCGCACGCTGCGTGTGCTCGACGTGGCCAGCGGCGCCGGCGACATCCCGTTGACACTCTGGCGGCGTGCCCGTCGTAGCGGCCTGGAGTTGGAGATTCACGGTGTCGATTTCAGTCCGCGGGCCGTGGAGTGGGCACGCCGCAATGCGTGGCAGGCCGGAGCCCCGCTCCAATTCCACACCCTCAACGTTCTGGAAGATGAATTCCCCTCCAGCTACGACGCGCTGATCAGTTCCCTGTTCCTGCACCACTTGAGCGATGGCCAGGTCGTGACCGTCTTGCACAAGATGGCCCAAGCGGCGCGGCACTTGGTGCTGATTCACGATCTGCGACGGAGCCCAGACGCGGTCTGGTTGGCATGGGGTGCCAGCCGGCTATTCACCCGCTCGCACGTGGTTGCCGTCGACGCCCCGCGATCGGTCCGTGCAGCCTTCACGCGGGAAGAACTCGAGGCGTTGGCCAACGCGGCCGGGCTGCTTGGGGCCGCCGTCACCCGCCGCTGGCCCTACCGCCTCCTGCTATCCTGGGAGCGGCCATGACCGGGAGCCTGGCAGATCCCATCCGCCGCGAGTGGGACGTGCTGGTCGTCGGCGCCGGCCCCGCCGGTGCGATGGCTGCGTGCCTGTTGGCACGCGAGGGCGTCGCCGTGCTCCTGCTCGATAAGGCGGCCTTTCCGCGTTGGAAGGTCTGCGGTTGCTGCCTGAACGGCTTGGCCTTGAGCACGTTGGAGGCCGCAGGGTTGGGCGACCTACCCGAGCAGCTTCATGCTCAGCCGCTCCGCCAATTTCACATTGCCACGCACAACGGCCACGCCTCGGTTCCGCTCCCCGTCGGGGTGTCCCTGTCGCGGGAAACCTTCGATGCGGCCCTGATCGACGAGGCTGTGCGGGCCGGCGCCGTGTTCCTGCCACGCACCTCGGCCTTCGTACGGGATGAAGCCAATGGCCTGCGGGCTGTGACGCTGATGCGACAAGGCGAAGCCGCGGTCGTGCGGGCCCGCGTCGTCCTGGTGGCCGACGGGCTGGCCGGTCAGGCCCTCAAGCATCTGTCGGGCTTCGACGTCGCCCTCAGTCCGAACTCGCGACTCGGCGCTGCCGCCGTACTTGAAGCAGGCCAGTCATTCTACCAGCCGGGAACGATCTACATGGCTTGTGGCCACGGCGGATACGTGGGCTTGGTTCGCCTGGAAGATGGACGGCTCGACGTGGCCGCGGCCCTCGACCGGACGGAGAGCCGACTGCAGGGCGGGCCAGCTCACCTCGTGGCCCGCCTTCTCAACGAGGCAGGTCTGCCGTTGCCCGAAGGTTTGCCAGACGCAGCCTGGCGAGGCACGCCAGCCCTCACTCGGCGTCGCCAGCGAATCAGCGCCGAACGGCTGTTCGTCGTGGGCGACTCGGCTGGCTACGTCGAACCGTTTACCGGCGAAGGGATGGCTTGGGCCATGCTCTCAGCTTCCCTGGCAGTTCCCTTGGCCCGCATGGCAGTCGACCGCTGGACGCCGGAGTTGGGCGAGCAATGGGAGAGCCGCTATCGTCGCTTTCTTCGGCCGCGGCAACGCGTCGTGCGTGCCGCCAGTTACGTGTTGAAGCATCCCCGAGTGACCGAAATCCTCGTTCAGCTCCTTACCCGGGCGCCGCGTCTGGCCGCCTCTGTGATTCGTACGATCAACGCGCCGGCAGGGCACGTTTCGGGGAGTTGACCCATCCTTTGCAGGGAGATTTTGCATGAGTGTCGCCGTTCTAGGGTTGGCAACCGCCCTGCCGCCGGAATCCATCGCACAAGAGCTTGTGGCGGAGAGTGCGGCGAGATTCCTCTTCGACGATCCGCGTCAGGGCAAGACGGTGAAAGCCCTGTTTCGTCGGGCGCAAGTCCGCCGGCGAGGCTGTATGCTCCTCAGCGATCCCGACTGCTATGGTCTCCCGGAATCGTTTTATCCGCCGGCAACCAGCAGCACCGACCGTGGCCCGACAACGGCCAAGCGGATGCAGCGTTACCAGCGGCACGCCGGGCCGCTGGCCTTCACAGCCGCCCAGCGGGCGCTGGCCGCTGCGCAACTTGCCCCAGACCAGATCACCCACCTGGTGACCGTCTCTTGCACCGGCTTCTTCGCGCCCGGGATCGACGTGGCCCTGGTCACCCAACTGGGCCTGCGTCCGACAATCGGACGAATCAACGTAGGGTTCATGGGCTGTCACGGAGCGATCAACGGAATGCGTGTGGTCAAGGCGTTTGTCGAAGCCGACCCGACAGCGAGGCCGCTCTTGTGCGCCGTGGAATTGTGCAGCCTCCACTTCCAGTATGGATGGAATCCCGACTGGATCGTGGCCAACTCGCTGTTTGCCGACGGCGCCGCCGCCCTGGTTGCCGGAACCGTCAACGGTGATCCGTCCGGGGCCTGGCGTCTTGCGGCCGCCGGGTCGTGCCTCATGCCGAACGAGGAAGCCCTGATCTGGCGGATCGGCGACCATGGGTTCGAGATGAGCCTCTCGGCGCAAGTGCCCGACCTGATCGCCAAGCACCTGCGCCCGTGGATGGAGACGTGGTTGCAGGAGCAGGGGCTCAAGCTTGACGAGATTGGTTCCTGGGCAGTCCATCCCGGCGGTCCACGGATCCTGACCAGCGTGTCCGACGCCCTCGGGCTCCCGGCTCACGCGACCGAGGTGTCTTCGACGATCCTGGCCGAACACGGCAACATGTCGTCGCCCACCGTACTGTTCATCCTCGATCAACTCCAGAAGAGGCAGGCCCCCCGTCCCTGCGTAGCGTTGGCCTTCGGGCCTGGCCTGATGGCCGAGGCGGCGTTGTTCACTTGAGCGAGTTGTTCACCCGAACACGAGGAGTGAGTTGGGGAGAACGAAAACGACATGAGCCGCGATCGCCTCACTGCGGGCGGCGCAGATACCCGGCACTCGACTGGAAGTACTTGCGCCGCCGACTCTCGACCACCTCGCGAGCTTCGGCCTGTTGCTTCTGGAGATCGAGGAGATTGGCCTGGCAATAGCGGCAGCCGATCACGTCGACGTGGAAGACGATGTACTCACGCTCCTCCTTGCTGAGCGTGCCCATCAGATGGCAACCGAGCTGTTGCCGACTCGGGCAGCTGAGCCGATGCCGGCGCCAGATCTCGCCCAGCGAGTGCAGCCCTCGATCGCGTCGCGAGTTGATCGTCACCAACTGCTCGACCAGTCGGCCATCCCGGCACAAGGCCTGCTCGATCCGCGTCATCTCCTCGGCCGGCAGGGCCTCGTCGAGATACGCCTCCAACTCGGATTGTCGAAATGCCTCGGTCATTGCTTCGTCACCACACGCCCGGCACAAGTGCCGGAGCTAAACGGTAAGTCTCACTTCTCGTACAGCTCTGGAAACACGTCCTGCGGCAGTCCCTGCTTGCGCACGGCGGTCTGCATCTTGGCGATGAACTCGAACTTGTAGTTGGCCACGGTCTGCTCGGAGAGCCTCAGTTGAACCGCCACGTCCTTGTTGGCCCAGCCGCGCACCATCAACAGTTCGAGGCATCGGAGCTTGTCCCACTGGCCGCGGGTGCGCCAGTGTTCGATCTGGTCGGCCAGCGCCGCAGCCAAGGCGTCTTCTTCCAGGTGCCGGCGCTCGCCGCTGCGGACAATGCTGCTGGCCGCCCGGGCGCGGCCCGGCGGCTCCCAGCCGGTGCTTGTGCAACTGCTCGTGGGGGCCAGGGGAAGAGTGGGCCGACGCCCCTCGCGACGCAGGTGGTCGGTCAACTTGTGAGCGGCGATTGAGAAGAGATACCCTTCCAGCGACTGCCGCACGTCGTAGTTCGGCAGGCTGGTCAGGAAGCCGATGAACGTCTCTTGGACGATATCTTCCGCCGTCGCCCGATTATGCGTACGGCCGTCCACGTAGGCCAAGAGTCGGCCTTCGAAGCGGGCGATCAGCTCGTTCCACGCCGCGGCCTCTCCCGCCCGGATACGCTCGATCAACAGATTGTCGGACTGGTTGGTAGTGGACATCGAGACCATTGTACCGCCCCCGTTCCTGGCCGATAATGGGGGGCAGCCGCAAAACCGCGTGGCATGGAGAGGGTGCGTCGTATCGCATTGGGGGAGAAGGCCTTCGTGGAGCTACTAATCCTATTACTCGCGATCCTGGTGGTGCTATCGATCGCTGGAGTCGCCGCAGGTAGGTGGATCCTGGCTCCCCTCGAACCGCGGATGGAAGGGGGCCGAACGGGGACGCAGTTCACGCTGGTCGATCTGTTGTGCCTGTTTGTCGTTCTGGAGATTCCTCTGGCCTGGGTTGGGGCCGCGGCTGCCATGCCCGATGATCCTAGACCCTGGATCCTTGGGGGCTTCCTGGCGGTCTATTTCGGGCTGGTGTGGTGGGCGGGCGTCCGGAAACTGTCACAGGCGGGGATCCGCAACCCTTGGCACCGTGGGGGATTTCTCGTCCTGGTCTTTCCCGGAACAATTCTCGGACTGATCCTAGCGGTCGCGATCGCGGTCGTTGCCGTTGCTCTGCTCTTTCCGCCCTCGTCATCTGGCTGGGCGATGCTCCTCGTCGCCATTGACCTTGGGCTCGGGTTTTGCCTCTACGCATTCGGCCGTTTCACCCGTCGAATGGCGGCAGCGGCGGCTGCCCCTCGCACAGGCAACGAGGACGCCGATCAAGAAGAGTAGTCGACAGGAGGCGTGCCGACTACGATGCGGCAAGCGCCACAACGACGGCCGCGATCAACGCAATCGCCGAGGCAGCCACCAGACGCAAGCGCCAGCGATAGCGGCCTTGGGTTGTCAGATCGACCTTCAGATAACCGTAGACAGCG
>JBDKTH010000997.1:0-1659 GCA_039680305.1 Thermoguttaceae bacterium
GGGTCATCGTTGGCCGCGTTACTGGAACTTCCCATCTGGGCTTCGAACGGACCTGGATCGTCGTTTTCCGGGGCGACGGCTTCGCCGGCGGCTGCGGGTTTGGCACTGGGCTCTGCATCCTTGCCCCCTTCCTTGGAGGCCTGAGCGGCCGAGGGCATGGTTTGCTCGCTGGTCGCCGGCTCGTCGGCCTTTGCTGGAGCCGGCTCGGGCGTCGTGGACGGCTGAGGAGCGGTTGCCGTGGCGGCCGGTGCCTTGGGCGTGGCGACAGGCTGATCCCCTGACGGCTGGCACCCCAGGACCGTCACCCCGAGGACGAGCACCCCGGCCAGAAGAACAACGCGAGTTTTCCGTGCGATCGGCAATTCCATACTCCATCACCCCTCAGTAGAATCGGGAGGCTTGTTTGTAACCAGTTCGGCCACTATATTCGACCACCCAAGCGATTCTGGTTCAAGAGCAACCCTGGCATGGCAGCACGTCCTATCCGGAAGACGAAGATGACTGAGAAGAGTTCCTTGCGTGATTTGTCGGTCGGTTCCCTCTGGCACAATTCGGCTCCGGAGGCGGTCCGCCGGGCCTCTCGGGCGGGGAGGGACGCCGACGGTTGGGTGGCATGGCAAGAGCACCTTCGCCAGCGAACCGAGCCGCAATCCCTGGGCGAGCTTCTACCCGGCAAGCTGAGCCCACTCGTTTGGGCCCTGCCAGAGCCAGAGCGGCTTGAGAACGGCGAGCCGTCGCTGGTGCTACAGTTGGCCTGTCTTGGCTCCGGGCGACGAGTGGATCGGCAGGGGATTGCCGCGCGGCTGGCGACCTGGCTGGCCTCGCCCGCGGATGGTCAGTGGGACGCCGGTCTTGCCCTGGAGGCTCTGGCGTGGGCCCACGCCCTGCCAGATTTGGCGGCCTTCGTCGGGCGGGAGGAGTGGCTGACGCTTGTCGAGCGGCTTTTGTCGCTGGTCGGCGAGGCCCAGACGCTGCCGCCGGGCAACGATCCGCTGGCCCAGCAGTTGTTGGCCGGCGAACTGGGGCTGACGCTGGCCTACCTGTTGCCGGAAATCACCGCGTGCCGGCAGCTGGCCAAGCCGTCCAAGGCCCTCCTCACGGCGGGACTTGGGGAACTATTGGACGGCGAGGGCCTGCCGCCGGGAAAACACCTGGGCCAGATCCGGGCGTTGCTGGCCTGCTGGACCCGAGCGCGAGCGATCCTCGACGCGATGTCGGAGGGGCGTTGGAATGCCAAGACCGAAGCGCAGTACCAACGTTTCGTTCGCCAGTCGCTGCGTCTGACGCGTCCCGACGGGACGCATGTCCTCACCCGACCGACCGATCGAAAGGCGGCCACGGCCGACAAGGATCTGCTTGCGGCCGCGAGCGCTTCGATGGACGGCGACCGGCAGATCGCCGCGATGACGCTGGACGGTGCGAAGCGGCCAGCGCCGCGTGGCAAGAAGCTCGTCTTGCCCGAGGCGGCCTCGCATTCGGAACAGGCCTCGATGGCCGTGCTCCGGCGGGGCTGGGACAAGCAGGCCCCGCGGCTGGTGGTCGATTACCACGGCAAGGCGGTTCAGCTCGAATTCTGCTGCGGCCCGGACGTCTTCTGGTCGGGCGATTGGGAACTCGACGTCCAACAGGACGGCCAGGCCCTGGAACCGGTTTCCGACT
>JBDKTH010001308.1:0-6722 GCA_039680305.1 Thermoguttaceae bacterium
GGCAGCGCATTGGCGGGCCTCGCAAGCTCGGCACCGCCCTACCTTACCGAGCTTGTTCGCCAAAACCCGTTAGGGTGGAACTGGTCTCCCCGATCCGTTTTGTCATGGGGAAGCAGTCCAACGAGATGCCTCGCGGTGACCGATAGACGGCAATCACATCGCCCACAAATCCGCAGCGACGGTAAAACGGGGCGGCGTTGAGCGTCGCCTCCAGCCGTAGGCTCGTCAAGCCCGCGCGACGCCCAAGCTCCTCGCAAAATGCCACGATCCGCTTTCCAATTCCGTTGCCCATCATGTCCGGACGCACGAAGATGCCGTCTAGTTTGCCGTCCTCCAGGTTGATGGAGCCGGTGCCAGCGACGATGCCGTCGGCCATCGCCACGTAGAACTGCCGGACGACGAACTCGACGAATCCGTCGGGCATGTCACCGGCCGTCCACAGCTCCAGGAGATCGTCCGCGTAGAACCCGTTGCATGCGTGGCGGATGGCCTCGCTGCGGATCGACCACGCCGCGGGCGCGTCGTCGGCCGTCGCTTTTCTGATCGTCAGGTCCATCGGTGAAATGGGGCTCCACATTCGCTGATGCCTTCGGCTACTCTGGCTGCCAACCAATTTAACAGTTGACGCCGCGGGGAGCAACTTCCCCGGAGCCGTCTCACGCCCCTCGACCGATTGCTTTCCCGCGTGCGCCCAGCCATAATACGCCCTAGACCGCTGAAACAGGCACAAAACCATAGGTGACGGCCATGAAATCCAGCTCTCTTGCATTGGTCTTTGTTGTCGTTCTCTGCCGCGGCGCGATCGCCGAGGAGGCGGCGGTTCCGTTGTGCGAACCTTGGGAAGCGGAATACGCCGGACAGGATGCGACGGGCAAGCAGACGATCGCGCTGTGGCCATTCCGCCAAGGGGCCGACACCGACGACGCGTCCGGCCACGGCCGCAGGCTAAAGCTCGAGGGCGCCGTGATCAGCCCGAAGGGCCGATTCGGGGCTTGCCTGGAGTCGTTCGCCGGCTGGCCGGTTGAAGACAAACGCCACGCGGCGGTCGTCCAGAATCATCCGACTTTGAGCCCGAAAGGCCCGTTCACGATCGAGTTTTGGATCAGTCCGAAGCCGGAACTGAACAAAGACTACCCCGACTCGTTCCTGATCGATAAGAAGTACGTGGCCCACGACGACTATCAATTGATCCTCGGTCCGGCCGACCGCAACGGCTCGCGCGTCCTCCGGGCGTGCCTCGGGTTCGGCGTCGAGTCGTCCAATTGGCACTCCCGGCCGATGCAGTTGGCCGCCGGCGAGTGGTACCATCTCGCGTTCACCTACGACGGCGAGGGCACGGGCAGCTTCTATCTCAACGGCTTGCCCTGGGGCAGCCAACTGGTGGCGGGACGCAAGGCCATCTCGCCCGGCAAGCATCCCTTGTCGATCGGCGACCGCATCGGCAGCTACTATCACGGCTTCCCGGGGCTGATCGACCAGGTGCGGATCTGCGACGGCGTGCGCGAGTTCCGCCGCGCGAAGTTCGAGCGCGTCTCCGATCGGGCCGCGTTCGTCCGCAATGAGCCGCAGGCCACCGTCCGCTTCCGCGTGACCAACCTCCAGCGTGTCCCGATGGCCGAGGCCGTCGCCCGCATCGCCCTGAGTGGGATGACGCCGAAGGAAGCGAAGCTCGCCAATCTGGGCCCCGGGCAGAGCTTGGAAATCGACTACCCCGTGGCGACCGACCTTCGCCCCGATGCCTATCAACTGGTCGCCCGTCTCCGCATGGACAAACCGACCGCCTACGAGAGCGAAGAATCGTTCCCGGTGCAGATCGTGGCTCGTCAGGCGCAACGCTTCCCCGTCGTGATGTGGGGCATCTACGGCGGCGTGTCGGAGGAAACGGAACGGCTCAAGCGAATCGGCTTCACCCACGTGCTCGGACTTGGCGCCGATGTCGGCGCAATCTGGGAAGCCGGCAAGCCGATCGCGGCCAGCAAGCCGGAAGCCGTGGCCAAGACCAAGAAGATGCTCGACGAGGCCTTGGCCAACGACCTGTCGGTGGTGGCCAGCCTGTCGCCCGGCTCCTCGCTGCGAGGGAAGTCGGAGTTCTCGCGCGTCAACCGTCAGGGGAAACCTCTTGACAAGGACATTTGCGCCCTGACGCCTGGCCTGGACAAGTTCTGCTACAACGTCGGGGCGTCCGTGTCGCAGACCTACGGGCAGTTTCCCGCCTTTTCGGGCGCACTGGCCCACACCGAAGTGCGCGACGCCGCCCAGCCGTGCTTCCATGCCCACGACCGCGAGGCCTTCCGGAAGTACGCCGGGTTCGACGTGCCGCCGGAGGCCGGCTCCCGGTCGGGCGTCGACTATGCGAAACTGGCCAACTTCCCGGCCGATCGCGTCATTCCCGACAATCATCCGCTCTACCTCTACTATCGCTGGTACTGGAAGATCGGCGATGGCTGGAACGGTCTGAACACGGCCCTGGTTCGCGGGCTGAAGTCGACCGACCGCAAGGACCTGTGGACCTGGCACGACCCGGCCGTACGCGTGGCTAGCGTTTACGGCAGCGGCGGCGAGGTCGACGTCGTTTCGCAGTGGACCTATTCCTATCCCGACCCGATCCGGATTGGCGTGGCCACCGACGAACTGCTGGCGATGGCCGGCGGCGTGGCGGATCACAAGCAGCAGGTGATGAAGATGACGCAGATCATCTGGTATCGCAGCCAGACGGCGCCGATTCCCAAGAAGCCGGCCGACGAGCTGAGCTACAAGGCCCGCTGGGAGCAGGAGCAGCCCGACGCCCCGTTCATTACGATCGCCCCGATGCACCTGCGCGAGGCCTTTTGGACGAAGATCGCCCGACCGATCAAGGGGATCATGTATCACGGCTGGCAGTCGCTGGTGCCCTGTGAACCGCTGGGCGGTTACCGTTACACGCATCCGCAGACGCAGCACGAGCTGGCCCGGCTGGTGCGCCAAGTGGTCGAGCCGCTGGGCCCGACGCTTCTTGCGGTACCTGGCGTCAAGAGCGACGTGGCCTTCTTGGAGAGCTTCGCCTCGCAGATGTTTGCCCGGCGCGGGACCTACGGCTGGTGCGGCGGCTGGGGCGGCGACGCCTATCACGTGATGCTCTACGCCGGCCTCCAGCCCGACATCGTTTTTGACGAGACGATCACCCAACGCGGCCTGGACTCCTACCGCGTGCTGGTGATGACCGATTGCGACGTGATCACGCAGTCGATTGTCCAGCGGATCAAGCAGTTCCAAGCCCAGGGCGGGCTGATCGTCGGCGACGAGCGTCTGGCCCCGGCCATCAAGCCCGACATCCTTCTTCCCAGCTACAAACGCACCGGCCGGTCCAAGGACGACAAGGCGGCGCTGGTGGCCCTGGCCGGCCAGTTCCGCAAGCAGTTCGACGCGAAGTACGCGCGCTATGTCGATTCGTCGAACCCCGAGGTGATCCCCTACCGTCGCCGTTGGGCCAAGACCGACTACGTGTTCGTGGTCAACGATCAGCGGGAATACGGCGAGTATGTGGGCCAGCACGGGCTGGTGATGGAGAACGGGCTGCCGTCCGACACGGTGGTCTCGATCCACCGTCCCGCCGGCTTCGTCTACGACCTGGTCCACAGCCGACCGGTGCCCGCCCGGCAAGACGGAGGCAAGCTCGCCGTGAACCTTCATCTCGGTCCCTGCGACGGCGGGCTCTACATGGTCAGCGACCGGCCGGTCGCTCGCGTCCAGATCAAAGCGCCCGACGTGGTCGCTCGCGGCAAACAGGCAACCTGCACGATCGAGGTGCAGGACGCCGAGGGCCGCCCACTCGATGCGGTCGTCCCGCTCGTCGTCGACATCCGCGACGCCGAGGGCCGCCGGGCCGAGTTCAGCGGCTCCTATGCGGCCGTCGACGGCAAGCTAGCGCTGACGTTGGACATTGCCCCGAACGATCCGAGCGGCATCTGGCAGGTCGAAGCCCGCGAGTTGGCCTCCGGGCGCACGGCCGTCCAAGCGATGCGCGTCCTCGGTCCCAAGGACTGGCCGCCCGCGAAAAAGACCCTGCCCAAAGACGCGGCCAATCCCGTGCAGCCGAACGGGTGAATTCCGCTGGCCCTTCGACATTCGGTTGGGTGGCATGCCGTCACGCGGCGCAGCCGCGGGGCGGCATGACCTTCGAACGCCATGCCGACCTGTCGCTACGCTGGGTACCACTGGCGTGCCGCCAGTGCTCTTTGAATTGAACCGGGCTTGTCCGTCGCCCCTCCCCCAAACCTGATCGGCAGGTAAGCCCCGAGCAGACGGCAGCTACAAGCTCGGCTCGGTTGATCGTGTCGGATGGAGCCGGTGCCAGAGCAACTTGCCTGACATGGGGTGACACTGGCAAAATGCCAGTGGCACGCGGCGTTCAACGCCGTCGGCCCCGCCTGCGGCCGCCCAGGACCAGGAGCACGCCTCCGGCCAACCCCAGGAGCCCGCTGGCCGGCTCGGGCACGATCACGTCGCTCCACTCGGTGCCGAAGCGGACCTCGTCGAAGCCCACCGAGGAATTCACGCCAATGTAGCCGGCGTGAAACGCCAGGGTGTCGATGGCGAAGCCTGCGTTGTTCCGGACGTACACCAACACGTTATCCTTCGTGAAGGCGGGAAGGCCCGCGGAGTCCTCCGACCCGATCGCCGCGGGGTCGAGCCACACCGAAAGCTTGTCGTAAAGCGGATCGCTGCCGCCCCAGTCGGGGTTGATCTTCGCGACGAACAGATGAGTTCCAGGCGTCAGATTCGAGGCGAGCGTGTACTCGTGCATGCTCGCGCTGATGTCGCGGATCCGGATGATCGCGTCCACGCCATGGGTGGCGTTTTCCTTGAATCCCCATTGGAGTCCGGTGACCACGGTCAGATCACTGGCCGCGTAGTCGCTCGTCACTTGGGTGAGTGCGACGCTAACCAGGTCGTCTGCATTGGCCATTCCGCTATCGAACGACATCAGCCCTGCGAGGTAGTAAACGCTGCCATTCTGATCGTAGCTGGAGTCGATCCTCCGCTGGGCATGGCGTGGGTAATCCGTGAGGTAGGCCCCATAGCGATACTGCACGGAACCGCCGCTGGCCGTCAGCGTGGAGTAGACTAGGCCCGTGCTGTTGACCTGGATCGTTCCCGTCCCTCCGCTCCACGCCCCGGAGAAGCCTGCGATCGTGGGATCCTGATTCACACCCGCCGTCGACGCCAGCGGGGTCGACGCCTGGTACTCCCCGAGCGACGGCTGGGCGCCGATCCGAAACGGGTCGCCGGCGATCAGGGCCGCTTGGGCGAACTGGGGAAACGACAGCGTCAGCATGAGAAGTGCCCCGCGAACCATTCGGCTTTTCATGGCGATTCCCCGGATTCAGAAGAAGACCGACAACGATCAGGGTGACGGTATTCTTATTCTGTTTGTCGCAGGGAGCGCACGGCAGAGCGATTTTGCGTAAAAAAGGAGGGAATTTTGCTCGGTCCGCTGGGGCAGGACGCCCCCGCAAGGACGGACAGGCAGGACGCCTTGACACAAAGCGGCCGCGCGGCCGAGAATTCCAGCTTCGCCCCTCGCTCATCCTCCTGAGGCGGTCCGATGCCCTATCCGATGCTTGACGCCGATCAACTCAAAGTCCTCCCGCTGGCCAGGCGGCGGAGTATGCTCCAATTCGAGCGTGAGGCGGCCTGGACCCACGAGCCCCCGCCGAAGCTCGACCCGGAACTGGCCAACCGATTCGCGCGGCTTACGGAGCGGATCCGCGACGCCCGGCAGCGTGGAGCGTCGGTTATGTTGACCTATGGGGCCCATCTGGTGAAAAACGGCGGGGCCCTGATGGTCAACCGGCTCATCCACGAGGGGCTCGTGACCCACCTGGCCACGCAAGGGGCCGGGGTGATCCACGACTGGGAGTTTGCCTTTCAGGGGCAGTCGGGCGAGTCGGTCCGCGAAGGGACGGCCATCGGCCAGTTTGGGGCCTGGGACGAGACCGGCCGCTGGCTCAACCTGGCCGTGATCGCCGGCGCCGCCGAAGGGTTGGGGTTTGGCGAGGCCGTGGGACGCCTGATCTGCGAGGACCGCCTGGTGCTACCCCCGCCGGACGAACTTCGCCGCCAGATCGCCTCCGAGCCCTCCCATCCGCTCACGGCCGCCAGGGCCGACCTGCTCTGGACCATGGAGCATTTTGCGGTTTCCCCCGGCACTCACGAGGTGCGCCACGCGCACCGGTCATACTCGATCCTGGCCTGCGCCTACCAACATCGCGTGCCGATGACCGTTCACCCGGGGATCGGCTACGACATCATCGTCAACCATCCCTTGTATCACGGCGGGGCGATCGGCCGGGCCGCGGCCACCGACGCCCGGGTGTTTGCCAAGAGCGTCGACAACCTGTCGGGCGGAGTCTACCTCTCGATCGGCTCGGCGATCATGAGCCCGCAGGTCTTTGAAAAAGCCCTCAGCGCGGCCAACAATCTGCGAGCCGCCGCCGGCTGGCCGTTTGTCGCCGACCATTATCTGGCGATCGTCGATCTCCAGGACGGCGGCGGCTGGGACTGGTCCCATGGCGAGCCGCCCCACGACCATCCGGCCTACTACCTGCGTTACTGCAAGAGCTTTTACCGCATGGGCGGCACGCTGGAATACTTCTGTTGCGACAACCGGGTCTTCTTGGCCAGCCTGGTGTCGCAGGCAGTCGGCGGTAGGCAGTAGGCAGTAGGCAGTAGGCAGTAGGCAG
>JBDKTH010001255.1:0-2436 GCA_039680305.1 Thermoguttaceae bacterium
AAGAAGTGCGGTGGCAGTTACTTCATTGATGAACCGAAGGTGGAGGCTCCTGGATTTGTCGAGAAATACACGAGATGCTTGCCTCTAGCGAGAAAGAGAGAATCCGCCGTTGGCCACCGGCTGTCCAGCGGCCAAGGCTCGGCGGATTCTCTCTTTCCAGTCGGTCAATTGTACAAGTTATTTCTTCGCGGGCCCTTAGGGAAAAGGGATGTCCGAACAGGTGACGCATCACATCGTGGCCCCACGCGGTTTTGCCCTGGTGGCGATCCTGCTTTTGCTTGCAGGATGCCGGCAGGCCGCGCCCACGGGAAACGGGGAGCCGTCAGCCAAGCCCCCGGCCGCGCAAACCGCTCGCTCGGAGGTCGAACGCGGCCCGGTGCGGGTGACGGTCGAGGTGAGCCCGGCCAAGGCGCGATTGTCGGACGAGCCGAAGCTGACGCTCACGATCCGCCACCAGTCCGGCGTGACCGTGCGCAAGCCGCCCTTTGGCGAGGCCCTGGGCGACTTCACCATCCGCAACTTTCATGAGCCGCTGCCGCGCGTGGAGGGCGACCGCGAAGTGCTCCAGCAGGTCTACACCCTGGAACCGACGCGCACCGGCAGCCTGTCGATCAGTCCGATCAGCGTCACGTTCCTCGACCAACGCCCAGGGCACGACGGCAAGGAGCAGACGTTGGTCACCGAACCGTTGACGATCGAGGTCGCCTCCGTCCTTGGCACCGAACTTCCCTCGCTCGACAAGCTCCGCCCGTCGGCCGGGCCTGTCCAGCTTCCGCCAGAGCCAGCGATTACCCGGTGGCTGACACTGCTGTGGGCGCCGGTGGCCTTGGGCCTGGGCCTGCTGGCATGGTTCTGGTGGCGACGCCGTCGCAAGAGGGAGGAAACACCGCCTCCCACGCCGCGTGAGTTGGCTTACGCGGAACTGGAAAACCTTCTTCGGCAAGGTCTGGCGGAGACGGACGTCAAGCTGTTCTACGTGGAGTTAACTGCGATCGTACGGCGATACATCGAACGGACCACGGGGATCCGTGCCCCGGAGCAGACGACCGAAGAGTTCCTGCGCGAGATCGGGCACGCCAAGACGTTTCCCGAGGACCAGCGCCGTCGCCTGGCCGAATTCCTCGAATCGGCCGACCTGGTCAAATTCGCGGCCCTCGAGCCTCGTCGCGGCGACATCGACGAGAGCGTCCGCCGGGCAAGGATCTTCGTGGGGCTGGTGGCCGAGGAGTTGGCCGCATGAACGCCTTCCGCTTCCACGATCCGCTGTGGTTGCTGCTGTTGGTGCCGGTCGTGGCCCTCGGAGTGGCCGCCCTGCGCCGGCGGCGTCGCGTGGCCGTGCTCTACTCCGACACCAGCCTGCTCCGAGAACTCCCCACGACGCTCGCCTTGCGTGTCAAACGGATCTTGCCCTGGTTGCGACTGGCGGGCCTGGCCCTGGTCGTCGCCAGCCTGGCGCGGCCGCAGCAAGGGCTGGAAGAATTCCGCCTCCGGACCGAGGGGGTGGCCATCCAGATGTGCATCGACCACTCCGGTTCGATGCAGGCGATGGACTTCGAGCTCAACGGCCGGCAGGTCAACCGCTTGACCGCGGTCAAGCAGGTGTTTCGCGACTTCGTGACCGGCAAAGACCAGCTGGCCGGCCGGCCCGACGACCAGATCGGCCTGGTCGAGTTCGGCGGCTATGCCGACAGCAAGTGTCCTTTGACCCTCGACCATGGCGTCCTCTTGCAGATCCTCGACACGGTCAAGATCCCCGAACCGGTGCTCAACGCCAAAGGCGAGCCGCTCAACCATCGGCTCTACGAAGAGGACATGAGCACGGCCCTAGGCGACGCAGTCGTCCTGGCCGTCGACCGGCTCAAGGACGTCCGGGCCAAGAGCAAGGTGATCATTCTTCTGTCGGACGGCAAACAGACGGCCGGCGTGATCGAGCCGCCCGAGGCGGCTAAAACGGCCAAGACCTACGGGATCAAGGTCTACACGATCGGCGTGGGCTCCACGGGAATGGCAGCGATTCCGGCGATCGACTTCTTCGGGCAGACCGTGCTTCAGCCGCAAGCCGTGGAACTGGACGAAGCGACCCTCAAGATGCTGGCCGAGGAGACCGGGGGCCGCTATTTCCACGCCCAGGACATCGAGACCCTGAAAAACGTCTACGCCGCGATCGACCGCTTGGAAAAGACCCGGTCCGAAGGACGGCTGTACACCGAGTATCGTGAGCTTTACCCCTACGCCCTGTTTCCCGGCCTGGGATTGATCCTGCTGGAGATCGTCCTGGCCGCAACGCGGTTCCGATCGTTGCCTTAACCATGGTCTGGGATAACCCACGCATCCTGTTGTGCCTTTGGATCCTGCCGCTGGTGGCGGGACTCTTCGTCTATGCGCAGCGACGTCGAGCTGCCGCGGCCCGGCAGTTCGCCGCTCCGGGGATGCTCG
>JBDKTH010000929.1:0-9878 GCA_039680305.1 Thermoguttaceae bacterium
CGAGCATCATGATGGCCCGGGGACGCTTGAGCATGGCGACGAACTCGGCAAGCTGCCCGGCCCCTTGGACCGGCAACCCGGTGCCCTCGCGTTCGAACACCTCGACCTTGCTGGTGTCGAGGTCAAAGCCGGCCACCCGATAGCCGTGTTCGGCCCAATTCAGGGCCAGGTTGCGTCCCATGACGCCCAACCCAACCATGCCGATGTCGGACGCGGTCTGTCCCATGTCCCCTCTCCTCGTGTCGCACAAGGATCCTGGCGTTCAGTGTGCCGATTCCATCGCCGCCGCATGCTTTTTCCGGAGCACTTCGATCACCTGTTCGTATGGAGCCCGGAATTTCTCGATGCCTTCCTCCTCCAATTGCCGCGTCACTTCGGCCAGATCGATCCCGACCTCTCCCAAGAGCCGCAGTGTTCCGTGGGCTTCCGCAAGACCGTCCTTTAGCCGGGCGGCCGGCTCTCCATGATCCCGATACGCCTTCAGAGTTTCCCACGGAAGCGTGGTCACCGTCTGCGGTCCAATCAAAGGTTCCACGTACATCGTGTCCGAATAGCCCGGGGTTTTGGTGCTCGTGCTCGCCCAGAGAAGTCGCTGACGGCGTGCCCCCTGGCCGGCGAGTCGGGTGTAGCGCGGACTGGAGAATACCTCCTCGAAGATCTCGTAGGCCACCTTCGCCGAGGCGATCGCCGCCTTGCCCCGCAGGCTGCCGGCAAGTTCCCCGCGTCTTCCCCCGTCCTGTACGATCGCATCCAACTGGGCATCGACGAGCACGTCGATGCGGCTGAGGAAGAAACTGGCCACCGACGCCACCTGGCGAATGTCTTCCCGGTCGGCCACCCGCATCTCGAGCCCGGCCAAGAAAGCCTCCGTCACCTCGCGATAGCGGGGCAGGGCGAACAGCAGGGTAATATTCACATTGATCCCTTCGCGGAGAAGCTGCTGGATGGCCGGTAAGCCTTCCGGCGTCCCCGGGACCTTGATCATCAGATTCGGGCGGTCCACTTCTCGCCAGAGCCAGCGGGCCTCGGCCAGGGTTCCATCCGTATCACGGGCCAGAAGGGGAGACACCTCCAGGCTGACGTAGCCATCATCGCCGTGCAGTTCGTCATACAACGGGCGCAGCAAGTCGGCCGCCTGACGAATGTCATCAATCACGAGTGACTCGTAGATCTGCTCGACGCTCTTTCCCGACGCGGCCAACGAGCGCAGGGCCTTGTCGTAGTCGCGACTCTCACCAATCGCCTTCCCAAAGATCGCTGGGTTCGAGGTCACGCCAGCCACTCCGTCCTCGTCGATCAACCGCTCGAGTGTCCCCGACTCGACGAGGTGCCGACTAAGAAGGTCCAACCACACGCTCTGGCCAAACGACCGGAGTTTCTGAAGAGGATTCTCCTGCATAGCAGTACTCCGCTGACAGAGGATCGTGCCCCTTGGGGAACTTGTCACCGCCCACCCGTGCCGCATGATGGTAGCGAACTACTTCGGGTACCTCAGCCCCCATACTGCAAACCGCGGACCATTTGGCGTGGGCGAGACAGCAGCGACGGAATCATGATGAAAGGCCCCCCGGTCGGGCATGTCGGGGCATTCGGAGCAGCGGCACGCGACGCTTCCATCATTGTCCAAATGCAGGACAGCGCTAGGATTACGACGGTTGCTGGCTCCGGTTCGATGCGGCCGGGTGAGCCCGGGGCATCAAGCACGCAGGGCATACGGAGAAGATAGGGGGACACGGCGAAATGGCAGGGTTTCACGAACCGCAGGAAGAGTCGCCGCGAGCGACGCTGCTCGTGGTCAACCGCGGCTCGTCGAGCCTGAAGTTCGCCCTGTATGCGTTCCTGGTCGGCGAGGCGGCCGAGTTGCTCGTCAGAGGAAAAGTGGATCGGATCGGCCAGCCGGGGACATGGCTGGAACTGAGCGACCTCGAACGAGGCGAGCAGCGGCACCGGAGCGTCGTGGCCGACGGCCACGGCGAGGCGGCTCGCCGTACGCTTGACTGGCTCGAGGATCGAATCGGGATCAGGTCTCTCAGCGGCATCGGCCATCGCGTCGTCCATGGTGGTCCGCGCTTCTGGCGACCGCAGCGAGTGACGCCGGAACTGCTTGACGAACTGCGGCAGATCAGCCCTTTCGATCCCGAACACTTGCCGATGGAGATTCACCTCATCGAGCTGTTTCACGCGTGCTGCCCCGAAGTGCCGCAGGTGGCGTGTTTTGACACCGGATTCCACCACGACATGCCGCGCGTCGCAAAGCTGCTGCCGATCCCGCGGCGGTTTGACCGGATGGGGGTGCAGCGTTACGGCTTCCATGGCCTGTCGTATGCCTACCTGATGGAGGAACTCGCCCGAGAGGCCGGAACCGAGGCGGCCGAAGGACGCGTAATCCTGGCCCATTTCGGCGCGGGTGCGAGTCTGGCGGCCGTGCACCGGGGCCGCAGCATCGATACGAGCATGGGATTCACGCCCACGGCCGGCATTCCCATGTCCACGCGTTCCGGCGACCTCGATCCGGGGCTCGCCTGGTTCCTCGCCCGCACGGAGCAGTTCACGCCGGAGGGCTTTCACGACATGGTCAATCGCCACTCCGGGCTGCTTGGTGTATCGGAACTCAGCGGCGATGTCCGGGACCTCCTGGCACGCGAGTCGGAAGATGAGCGTGCGGCGGAGGCCCTCGCCCTGTTCTGCTATCAGGCGAAGAAATGGATCGGTGGACTGGCCGTCGCCTTGGGCGGACTCGACACCCTGATCTTTAGCGGCGGAATCGGCGAGAACTCCTCGCCGATCCGCGCCCGGATTTGCGACGGACTCGGGCTGCTCGGAATCGAGCTGGAGGAAACGAGCAACAAGGCCAATGCGCCGGTCATCTCGGCCGCGTCGAGCCGGGTTACGGTGCGCGTGATCCGGACGGATGAAGAAATCATGATCGCCCGAGAGACGAACCGTGTCCTCGCCGAGGACAGGGCAATCGCCTCGACCCTTGAATCGCCCTAGTGCTGGAGCCGATATCATGGACACCTCGCTTTCTCCCGACATGCTTCGCAAGATGAATGCCTATTGGCGAGCGGCCAACTACCTGTCGGTCGGGCAGATCTATTTGCGCGGCAATCCGCTCTTGAAGGAGCCCTTGCGACGCGAACATATCAAGGCACGGCTCCTGGGCCATTTCGGCACCACGCCGGGTCTGAACTTCATCTACGTCCACATGAACCGGGTGATCAAGGAGTACGACCTGGACGCCATCTACATCACTGGTCCTGGCCATGGGGCGCCGGGGATCGTGGCCAACACCTACCTGGAAGGGACCTACAGCGAGATCTACCCCAACGTGTCGCAGGACGAGGAGGGCCTGAAGCGGCTCTTCACCCAGTTTTCCTACCCGGGCGGAATCCCCAGCCACACAGCCCCCGAAACGCCCGGCTCGATCCATGAGGGGGGCGAGTTGGGCTACTCCCTGGCGCACGCCTACGGTGCGGCCTTCGACAACCCCGATCTCCTGGTGGTCTGTGTCATCGGCGACGGCGAGGCGGAAACCGGCTCGCTGGCCACCAGTTGGCACTCCAACAAGTTCCTCAACCCGGCCATCGATGGCGCGGTGCTTCCCATCCTCCACCTGAACGGACACCGGATCGCCGGCCCCACCGTCCTGGCGCGAATCAGCCACGAGGAGTTGGAAGAGCTTTTCCGCGGCTATGGGTACACGCCGTATTTCGTCGAGGGGAGCGATCCTGAGCCGATGCATCAACAGATGGCGGCCACACTCGACAAGATCATCGCCGACATCAAACAGATTCAACAGGACGCCCGGACAAACGGTTTCACGCATCGTCCGAGGTGGCCGATGCTCGTTCTGCGAACCCCCAAGGGCTGGACCGGCCCCAAGACCGTCGACGGCCAGCAGGTCGAGGGCACGTTCCGCTCCCACCAGGTGCCTGTGGATCACATGGACAAACCGGAATACCGGGCAATTCTCGAGGAGTGGATGAGAAGCTATCACCCCGAGGAGCTCTTCGACCAGAGAGGGCGCCTGATTCCCGAACTGGCCGAGTTGGCGCCAAAGGGGACGCGCCGCATGGGCGCCAATCCCCACACCAACGGCGGCGTCCTTCTGCGGGATCTGCGATTGCCCGACTTCCGAAACTACGCCGTCGACGTGCCGGCGCCCGGGAAGGCCAAAGCCGAGGCCACGCGGATCCAGGGACAGTTCCTTCGCGACGTGCTCACACTCAACCGGGAGGCACGCAACTTCCTCCTCTTCAGCCCGGACGAGACCACGTCGAATCGCTGGAACGCCGTGTTTGACGTCACCAAACGCAAGTTCACCGGCGAGATCCTCCCCCACGACGACCACGTCGCGCCCGACGGCCGGGTGCTGGAGATGCTCAGTGAGAACCAGTGCCAGGGCTGGCTGGAAGGCTATTTGCTGACCGGGCGCCATGGGTTCTTCTCCTGCTACGAGGCCTTCATTCACATCGTCGATGCGATGTTCAACCAGCACGCCAAGTGGCTCAAGACGATTCGCCAGATCCCCTGGCGTCGCCCGATCGCCTCGTTGAACTATCTGCTCACCTCGCACGTCTGGCGTCAGGACCACAACGGGTTCAGCCACCAGGATCCGGGATTTCTCGACCTCGTGGTCAACAAGAAGGCCGAGGTGATCCGGGTCTATCTTCCGCCGGATGCCAACACGCTCTTGAGCGTCACGGATCATTGCCTCAGAAGCCGCAACTATGTGAACGTCGTCGTCGCCGGCAAGCAACTCCAGTGGCAATGGCTCGACATGGACTCGGCGGTCAAGCACTGTACGGCGGGGATCGGCATCTGGGAGTGGGCCAGCAACGACCGGGGAAGCGAGCCCGACGTGGTGATGGCCTGCTGCGGCGACGTGCCGACCGTCGAAACCCTGGCGGCGGTCGACTACTTGCGACGCTACGCGCCGGAACTGAAGGTCCGCGTGATCAACGTCGTGGATTTGATGAAACTCCAGCCGGCCAGCGAGCATCCGCACGGTCTGAGCGACGATGACTTCGACGTCCTGTTCACCACAGACAAGCCGGTCATCTTCGCATTCCACGGCTATCCCTGGCTCATCCATCGGCTCACGTATCGACGGACCAACCACCGAAACATCCACGTGCGAGGCTACAAGGAGGAGGGAACCACGACGACTCCGTTCGATATGACCGTGCTCAATGATCTCGACCGCTTCGATTTGATCGCCGACGTCATCGACCGCGTTCCGCAACTGCGGGCGAAAGCGGCGTATGCGATGCAGGCGATTCGCGACAAGCTCATCGACCACAAGGAGTACATCGCTCAATACGGGGAAGACATGCCCGAGGTCCAGGACTGGCAGTGGGGCGTGCAAAGTCAACTGCGTGTTGGCGACGGGGCCGAGAAGGCAGAGCCCCAGGAGCCCCACATCCTTGAGCCGGTGGGAACTGCGGACGGCCGATAGGCCCCGCCAAGGCCCAAGGACGTGCCCCTCCGATCACAATCCTGCGCATCAAACTCAACATGGTCGCCGTCTGGCCACTGCTGATCGCTTGCCGTTCGCGCACGCGGCATCCTTCCTCGCGATCTCAAGTGGATAACCGGGCATGAGTTTTGCGAGCAAGATGTGGTAAGCCGCTTCACGGATGCTATCGTTGCTGCCACCCGCCGCGCTACGAAGAGTTGTCGGACATGGCAGCCCACGTTAGCCGTTTCTCTGCTGGATACAGAAAGAACCGGGACAATCATGGTATCGACAACGGCCCCTTCGTCCACCGCGACTTCATCCGACCTGGACCAACGGTCTATCAACACGATCCGATTCCTGGCGGTCGACGCCGTCGAGAGCGCCAACAGTGGCCATCCGGGCATGCCGATGGGCGCTGCGCCGATGGCTTACGTACTCTGGACCCGGTTCCTCAAGCACAATCCGATGAACCCCAAGTGGTTCGACCGGGACCGGTTCGTCCTTTCCGCCGGCCACGGGTCGATGCTCCTCTACAGCCTGCTTCACCTGACCGGCTATGCCCTTTCACTGGCCGAAATCAAGCGTTTTCGCCGCTGGGAAAGCCTTACACCCGGCCATCCCGAGCGCGAGGTAACCCCGGGCGTTGAAATTACGACAGGCCCGTTGGGCCAAGGTTTCGGCAACGGCGTGGGGATGGCCATTGCCGAAGCCCACTTGGCGGCCCGCTACAATCGGCCTGGAATGAACCTCATCGACCATTTCACCTATTCGATTGTCAGCGACGGCGACCTGATGGAGGGCGTCGCCTCGGAAGCCGCGTCGCTGGCCGGGCACCTGCGACTCGGCAAGCTGATCTATCTCTACGACCAGAACCTCGTTTCCCTGTCTGCCGCCACCGACCTGACGTTCACGGAAGACACGGCCAAACGCTTCGACGCCTACGGTTGGCACACGATGGCGATCGAAGACGGCAACGACCTGGCCGCGATTGACGGAACTCTCCGCGTGGCGAGGGCGGAAACCACGCGTCCGTCCTTGCTCCTGATCCGGACCCATCTCGGCTACGGATCGCCACACAAGCAGGACACGTTCGCGGCCCACGGGGCCTCGCTGGGCGCGGAGGAGGTCCGCCTGACGAAAGAGCGGCTTGGTTGGCCCACGGAGCCACCGTTCTACGTGCCCGACGACGTTCTCCAGCACTTCCGCCAGGCCATGGAGCGAGGGAAACAGGCCGAGGTGGAGTGGGAATCGCTCTTGGCCACCTATCGTCAGCGATACCCCGAATTGGCCGCGGAGTTCGAGCGGGTCGCCCGCGGCGAATTGCCCGCGGGATGGGACCGCGACATTCCTCGTTTTTCCGACACTCCCAAAGGGATTGCGACCCGCGTGGCCGCGGGAAACGTGCTCGGAGCGATCGCCGCCCAGGTTCCTTCGTTGATCGGAGGCTCGGGCGACCTGGATCCATCGACGCATACGACCCTAAAGGGAATGGGCGACTTCGAGAGTCCCGACCTCCGCCCGCCCGATCTACAGGGCGCGGCGGGCGGAGACTGGAGCTATGCCGGCCGCAACCTGCATTTCGGCGTGCGCGAACACGGCATGGGCACGATCCTCAATGGCCTCGCCGCCCATGGCGGAACGATCCCCTTTGGCGCCACGTTTCTCGCCTTTTCCGACTACATGCGCCCGCCGATCCGACTCGCGGCGCTGATGGGGCTGCGGGTGATCTACATCTTCACCCACGACAGCATCGCGTTGGGCGAGGATGGACCGACGCACCAGCCGGTGGAGCAGCTTCTGGGCCTGCGATCCATTCCAGGCCTGATCGTCCTCCGCCCGGCCGACGCCAATGAGACTGCCGCCTCCTGGCGCGTCGCCATGGAACAGTGTGAAGGCCCGGTGGCCCTGGTGCTCAGCCGTCAGAACCTGCCCGTGCTCGACCTGGAGCAGTATCCGAACCTTGAACAAGGAGTGCCGAAGGGAGCCTACGTCCTTGCCGAGGCCCCGGAGAATGCCCCTGGCGACCTGACCATCATTGCCACCGGCTCCGAGGTGCACCTGGCCTTGGCCTCCCAGAAGTATTTGGCCGGCGATCGGATCATGGCTCGCATCGTAAGCATGCCGAGTTGGGAGCTCTTTGCCAAACAATCGGACGAGTACCGCGAATCGGTCGTACCGTCGGGCGTGCCGATCCTGGCGATCGAGGCCGGCACGTCGCTCGGCTGGAGGCCGTATGTCGGGCCACAGATCGGCGTCATTGGGGTCGATCATTTCGGGATGTCGGCCCCCGGCCCAGTGGTCCAACGCGAGTTCGGATTCCAGGTGGCCACCGCATGCACGCACGCGCATCGCCTGGTCAACGAGAAACGAGAGGCTCAACAACTTGCCAGGTAAAAGGAAGAACCATGCGAATTGGTGTGGCGGCGGACCATGGCGGTTTTTCGCTCAAGGAATCGTTGAGCGAAATGCTGCGTGAGGCGGGGCATGAGGTCGTCGACTTCGGCGCTTACAGCATCGACTTGGGCGACGATTATCCGGATTACGTCCTTCCCCTGGCGCACGCCTTGGCCGATCGAGAGGTGGACCGCGGGATCGCGGTCTGCGGCAGCGGCGTGGGCGCGAGCGTTGCCGCCAACAAAGTCCCCGGGGTGCGGGCCGCGTTGGTCGTCGACAGCTTTTCGGCGCATCAAGGAGTCGAGGATGACAACATGAACATGATCTGCCTGGGAGGCCGCGTGCTCGGTTCCGCCCTGGCCAAGGAACTGGTCGAGACGTTTCTTGACGCCCGCTTTACCGAGGCGGAACGACACAAACGGCGACTGGCCAAAATCGCCCATGCGGAACTTCAGGGACAGCGAGTATGAACGATCCGTTACCGGAAATCTACCTGGCCCGCCACGGGGAAACGGAGTGGTCCAAAGCGGGGCGGCACTCCGGACACACCGACCTGCCGCTTACGGCCGAGGGCGAGGAGGAAGCCCGACGACTAGGCCAGCGCCTGGCGGGCATCAAGTTCGAGCATGTGTTTACCAGCCCACTCGAGCGGGCCAGTCGTACCTGCGAGTTGGTCGGGTTCGCCGACCAGGCGGAAATTGTCCCCGACCTGATCGAGTGGGACTACGGCCAGTGCGAGGGTCGCACGGGCGAAGAAATCCGTCAGCAGTGGCCCGGATGGGAGTTGTTCCGTGACGGCTGCCCGGGCGGCGAATCGCCAGCCCAGATCACGGCGAGAGTCGACCGGGTCGTCACGCGTCTCCGCGGATTCCAGGAGGGCAGGACTCTTATTTTTGCCCACAAGCACCTGCTCCAAATCTTGACAGCACGTTGGATCGGTCTCGCCATCCAAGAAGCACCTCACTTCTTCCTGTCCACCGCCACCCTCAGCATCCTGGGCTACTATCGGACGGTGGACGATCCGGTCATCCGGCTCTGGAATTCACCGTGCTCATCGGACTAGGTGCATTGGACGCCCGGTTTCTCGGACCGCTGGCCGGCTTCGGGGGGGCGATGTAATCATCGTCCCGCAACGCGATCGGCGCGTCACTCTGCCAGTGATCGCCCCCATCGTTGTGAATTTGGTTTGTCAAAACTCATCGGTTGCTACATTCCGCCGTTTCCGTATGATTGATGGGGAACCCAAAGACTCTTGCCAAGGCTGGGTGGCAATCCACCCCCAAACAGTAGTTGGTGTTTCGTGCTGCCCGACACAAGTGTCCGGGCGAAACGACCGGATTCGCGTTTCCCTCCCCCCGGACTCCCCAAAGCCGGAAAGCAACCGACGATGCGGCCATCGCCTCCCCCAGCCAAACAGTCTGGCTCCTCGGACCACGCGGTTGTCACTGCGGCCGTTGATGTCCTCTCTGGCGAGACAAAACGCAAAGGTTTAGCGCGGCTTTGGCCGTTCCTCGGTCCGGCGTTCGTGGCCTGTGTTGCCTATATCGATCCGGGCAATTTTGCCACGAACCTCGAAGGGGGCGCGAAGTTCGGCTATACGCTCGTCTGGGTCGTCGTGGCCAGCAACCTGATGGGCATGCTGATCCAGGCCCTTTCGGCCAAGCTTGGCATCGCTACCGGCCGGAATCTCGCCGAACTTTGTCGGATACACTATCCGCGCTGGCTGACCTACCTGATGTGGGTACTGATGGAAGTGGTCGCCATGGCCACGGATCTGGCCGAGTTTCTCGGGGCGGCGTTGGGCTTTTATCTGCTGTTTGGAATCCCCCTCTGGATCGCCGGACTGCTGACGGCCGTGGTCACGTACATCATCCTTGGCCTCGAACGCTTCGGGTTCCGTGCCCTGGAGGCGGTGATCACCGTCATGGTGGGGATCGTGGCCGTCTGCTACCTCATCGAACTCGGTCTGGCGCGTCCGCCCTGGGTTCAAGTCGCCTGGCACACGATCGTGCCGAGGTTTTCC
>JBDKTH010000024.1:0-10646 GCA_039680305.1 Thermoguttaceae bacterium
CCCAACTGAAGAACCAGATCGATCAGCTCACTTCGCTCTGGTTGCGCGGCGAGTTGGAGGGAAAGCCCGTGGGCGCGTTCGTTTCCACGGGAAGCCTTCACGGTGGGCAGGAAACGACGATCCTCACCCTGGCCGCTCCGCTGATCCACCTGGGGATGATCTTTGTGGGCGTGCCGTATTCGACCCAGGAACTGTTCACCACTCAAGGCGGCGGTTCCCCCTATGGCCCTGGCCATGTGGCTGGCGGCACGAATCAACGCGAGATCGATCCCCAAGAGGCGGCGTTCTGCCGCGCTCTCGGCCGCCGCCTAGCCGATATCGGCCGCCGGCTTCAACGCACGTGAGACGGTGCTCCGAGCCGGGGCGTGCCGCCCCGTGTGCGGGCCGACACGCCCCGGCTCGGATCTGCACGGATCACCAGCCGAACTGCTGTCCGGTCAATCGTTCGTAGGCCTCGACGTATTTTTCGCGGGTCTTGGCAATGACGTCTTCGGGGAGGGCAGGGGGGGGACTGTTCTTGTCCCACCTGCTCGCCACCAGCCAGTCGCGCACGAACTGCTTGTCGAACGACGGCTGACTGCGTCCGGGGACGTACTGGTCGGCCGGCCAGAACCGCGAGCTATCCGGCGTCAACACCTCGTCAATGAGGATCACCTGATCGTTGACCACGCCCCACTCGAACTTCGTGTCGGCGATCAAGATCCCGCGACTCTTGGCGTACTCGGCGCCCCGCTTGAAGATGGCCAGGCTGCGGCGGCGAAGCTCTTCGGCCAGATCGCGGCCGACCGTTTCCGCCATCTCGTCGAAGGTAATACTCTGGTCGTGGCCTGACTCGGCCTTGGTCGTTGGGGTGAAGATCGGCTCTTCGAGCTGGGAACTGTCCTTGAGTCCGGCCGGAAGCCGAATCCCACAGACCGTGCCACTTTCTTGGTATTCCTTCCACCCCGAACCGGTGAGATAGCCACGCACAACACACTCGATCGGCACAACCTTGGTCTTCTTGACCAGGCTCGACCGGCCGGCCAGCATCTCACGATCGGCGCCAACCGGCAGATCCATCGCGTCGACGTCCGTGGTAAGCAGGTGATGCACCTCGCCCAGCCGTTCGAACCAGAAGGCGGCGATCTGATTTAGGACCCGCCCCTTATCGGGGATTCCGCTCGGCAACACCCAGTCGAACGCGCTGATCCGATCCGTACTGACCAGGAGGACACGATCCCCTAAGTCGTACACATCCCGCACCTTGCCTCGGCGGACGGGGATCCCAGGCAAGTTGGTTTCCAGGACGACAGGTCGACTCATACAATTCCTTCTTTCCACGTTCGGAGATGGCAGGAAAAAAGCACTGGCCCGTGGCGAGAAATATACCAATACGCCGCCCCATTGACCAGCGGGTGGGACAGCTTGAAGATCCCGAGCGGGTCCGCTAGACTCCCAGATAGGGAGTTGGTTCTTGGGGGCCTGACTGGCGGGTCACCAGCGGCACTTCTGGGCAGGAACAGGGAGGTCGTGGCCCGGCAATCCACCCGTCCGACTGGTTACCATGATTTCCTGCCTCGCGAAGGATGTATCCTGATGGGTTTGATGCGATTTCTCCTACCGCCCGATCGCATCGCCGGCGAGGCCATCCCGCAGGCCTACCTGTCGGGTTTTGACCGCATTCCCTGGCAGGTCGAAGTCGAGTACGAGAACGGCGAATTGGTACTCCAGCGGGCGACCTCGGATTCAGCCAGTCTCCATATCCCCTGGCCGGTCGAAGGTCAGGGGGTGCTAATTCTGGCCACCGGCACGCTCATGGAGCGGCCCGAGCCCTACCACCTCCCCCTCGAACTGGCTCGCGGCGAGGTCGGACAATTGCGCAATCAGTTGGCCGAATGGCGAGCGATTGGCTTGCTCGGTGGGGAGGAGGTCGACAAGAAGGCAGCCGAGGCCACGGCCTATTTCGGTCGAGCGATCGCCGCCGAGCATGGCTCGCCCGAGTCGAACCAGTGGGCCGAGCAGGCGACTATCGCGGCGTTGGAGGCTTCCCACCTGCTTGCGGCCACGTATACCGAACAGGCACTCGCCGTACGACGACGAGTGCTGCAAAGACTGGCATCCTTCCTGGGGGCGAACTTGGGCGCGTCTACGCTCGATGAATACACGGCCCGGGAATTCCTCCAGACCTTCAACGCCGCTGGCGTCCCTCTGTCGTGGCGCGAAATCGAGACGAGCGAGGAAAGTTTCTTCTGGGAGGCCAGCGACAGACAACTCCAGTGGTGCCGGACCAATCGACTGACGGCCTGCGCCGGTCCCCTCCTGCAATTCGACCCACGGACCGTCCCCGACTGGCTCTGCCTTTACGAGGACGATTTCGACAGTCTCTTGGACTGTGCCTCCCAGTTCGTTCGGGCTACGGTCAGTCGCTACCGGGGACAGGTCGATCTTTGGGTCTGTGCGGGACGGGTCAACACGGCCGAGGCCTTTTCGCTTTCCGAAGAAGCCAAAGTGCGGCTGGCCGCCCGGGCGATCGAACTGACCCATACCCTCGATCCGGACACGCCCGTGGTAGTCTCCTTCGATCAACCTTGGGCAGAGTATCTTAGCCGGCGCGAGATGGATTTTCCCCCCCTCCACGTCGCCGATACGCTGGTCCGGGCCAACCTCGGGCTGACCGGCCTGATGCTGGAGATCAACGTGGGCTATCACCCGGGCGGATCCCTGCCGCGCGACCCGTTGGAGTTCAGCCGGCAATTGGACTACTGGAGTCTTTTGGGCGTGCCGCTCTACTTGTCGATCTGTGCCCCGAGCGCCTCCCACGCCGATCCGTTGGCCTCGCGTCACACGAAGCTCCCACCCGACAGCTGGAGCCTCAAAGCCCAGCAATCCTGGGTCAACCGTTATATCCCGCTCTTGTTGGCTAAGCCCTGTGTGCAGGGCGTTCTCTGGAACCAGTTGCGCGACGCCGAGCCTCACGACTTCCCACACGGCGGCCTGTTCGATCTCCGCCGCCATCCCAAGCCCGCGTTGCGTCAACTCGCCTCGATCCGCACGGCCTATCTGAAGTAGCCCCGCCTCTTGACGGCAAACCGCCCCCATGCCAGGATGGACGCGGGACGTATCCCCCAGCGCGTTGCAGCATCTGGCCCGTCCAACCATGATCCAGAGGAGTCCCCTATGCTCCGCCCCGTCCGCCTGCTGATCGCCGTCGCGGTTCTTCTCCAACTCGCCGTCCAGTGCCACGCGGCCAAGTCGCTCCAGTTGACGCTGCCGCCGGTCTGCTATGCCGTCACCGGGCAGGAGATGAACCTTTATTTCGACAACCTCGTGTTGACCCAAACGTCCGACACATTCCAGTTCCGCGTCCAGTGCGACCTCGGCCGAAGTGAAGCTCGCCGCTGGACCGTGACACCGCAGGCCAACGACGTGGGCGATCATCCGCTCGTTGTCAGCGTGGCGGACGAGAGTGGTAAGGTTCTCGAAGAGGCCCGTTCCACGCTCCACGTGGTCCCGGCCAATGCAGGGGCTGGCCGCAACATTCGCCTCTTGATCGTCGGCGATAGCCTGACGCACGCCACGGTCTACCCGAACGAGATCGCCCGGCTCCTCTCCCAGCCGGGAAACCCCACGTGGACCATGCTTGGGACCCATCGGCCGAAGCAGGCCAGTCCGGGCGTGGGACACGAGGGGTACGGCGGCTGGACCTGGGCTCGTTTTGCCACGTATCTGGCATCCAAACCCGATGGGAAAGTGACCAGCCGAAGCAGCCCCTTCGTGTTTCCCGACGGCAATGGCAAACCAGTCCTCGACCTGGACCGCTACTTCAAGGAATCGCTCGACGGCCAGCGGCCGGATGTCATCACGATCATGTTGGGGATTAACGACTGCTTTGGCGCCCCGCCCGATGATCCCAAAGGGATTGACGCGAGGATCGACGCGATGTTCGCCCAGGCCGACACGCTCCTGGCGGCCTTCCGCAAGGCACTCCCGCAGGCCGAGCTTGGCATCTGCCTGACCACGCCGCCAAACGCCCGCGAGTCGGGTTTCGAAGCGAACTACAAGGGCAAGTACCATCGCTGGGGCTGGAAGCAGATCCAGCACCGCCTGGTCCAGCGTCAATTGGCTCACTTCGCCGACCGCCAGTCGGACAAGATCTTCATCATCCCGACGGAGTTGAACCTCGATCCGGTAGACGGCTACCCCGTCGACAACGGCGTGCACCCGAACGCGGTGGGCTACAAGCAGATCGGCGCGAGCATCTATGCCTGGCTCAAGTCGCGGCTCGAATCGAAGTGACTTGCGGTGCGGGCGTCCCGCCTGCACTCCTCCGGTCGCAAGCGACCGGGCTAAACGTCCCGACGCAGCGTTCTCGCATTACGGCGCGGGGGGGAGTCCGGCGGCATATTCGGTTAATGCGGCGTCGATTTGATCCCGTTCGTCGCTGGTAAGCTGGGTATCGCCGGCGATGGCGTTTTCCTGAGCCTGTTCGGCGGTCCGGGCGCCGCAGAGGACGTGCGTCAGCCCCGGCTGATGATAGGTCCAGACAATGGCCAGCTGTCCCAACGTGAGCCGGTGCGTCTCGGCGATTGGCTGGATGCGAGAGAGCATCTGGGCAATCCGCTGCCGATTCTCGACATCAAACAGCGGGTCGCTGCGGCGCATGTCCCCTTCGGCGAACTGACGTTCGGGGCCAATCTTGCCGGTCAAGAGCCCTTGGCCCAGCGGGGAGTACGCCAAAACCGCGATTTGATGATGGCGGCAGTAGGGCAGCTGATCCTGCTCGATGTTCCGCGCGAGCATCGAGTACTTTTCCTGGTCGCTGTCCAACGGTCCGACGCGACGGTATGCGTCCATCTGGGTTGAGGTGGCATTGCTAACCCCGATGGCACGGATCTTCCCCGCACGCTTCAGGTCCATAAGCGCCCCCATCGTCTCTTCCAGGGGCGTCGTCAGATCTTGCCAGTGAGTCTGATAGAGATCGATGTAGTCGGTCTGGAGCCGGGCAAGGCTCTCGTCCACTTCGCGGCGGATCGATTCCGGTCCGCCATAGACATTGACGAAAATGTGTCCCTGGGGATCGGGCCCCAGCGTGGTCGAGCGGAACATGGTTTTCCCGTGAAACGGATCGCAGACCAGGTTGCACTTCGTGGCCAGGACAACGCGATCGCGACGCCCCTTGATCGCCTTTCCGACGATCGTCTCTGACAGGCCAAAGCCATAGGCCGGGGCCGTGTCCAGCAGGTTGATGCCCGCATCGAGCGAGGCGTGAATCGCGCGGATCGAGTCGGCCTCCTCGGCTCCACCCCACATCCACCCCCCCATCACCCAGGTTCCCAAACCAACAACCGAGGCAGAGATCCCCGACTGTCCCAGTGGCCGATATTGCATGGCAGTTGGCTCCGTTACGTGGATGCTCCCTGATACCTCTCCTCATTCTATCGCAGGGGTCTCCCGGTGAGAAGCAGGACGATGGCGACGGAATCCACGTTTCCGCGCCCGCCTCGCCTCAATACAATGCAAGGGGCAGTTGCCCTTGGATTGGACGCCTATCGACGAGAGAGACTCGGCATGACGTTAAGTGAAGTAGCGGCGGCCGACTTAGCAAGCGGTCTGCTCGGCCTCGATCGGTGCCGCGCGTGGCGGTTTGGGGCCGGAAAGTTCTCCGAGGTCTTCGCCGTGACCACCGGTCGCAGCGGGGAGGAGTATATCCTTCGCGTCGCTCCCCCAGACAGCGTGCGGCAACTGTTCTACGAGTACCGCATGATGCGTCAGGAGCCGGCGATCCATCGGCGTCTCCTCGCGGAGACCAAGGTCCCCGTGCCGCCGATCCTCGCGGTTGATTTCACGCGCGAGCACCTCGACCGCGACTTCCTCATCATGTCTCGCCTGCCGGGCATCCCGCTCTCCGAGGCCGCGCTCTCCCGCGACGCTCAGGCCAGCGCCCTGCGACAATGGGGCCATTGGGTCCGGCAGATCCACGGCATTCTCGCCACAGGCGGACGCTTCGGCTATCTCGGCGAGCACCAGTGCATGACGCCCCAGGCGACCTGGCCGGAAGCCTTCGCCGTCATGTACCGCAAGCTGCTCGACGACATCGTCGCCTGCGGCGTCTACGACCGCCCCGTGGCCGATGCGGCGATGGCCCTGTTGGAACAACACCTTCCCGTCTTCGACGCCTGCACCACGTCGCATCTCTGCCACGGCGACCTTTGGGTGACCAACCTGTTGGTCGACGCCGACGGCGATGTCACCGGCCTGTTGGACTTCGATCGGGCTTGCTGGGGCGACGTCGAGTGGGACCTGGCCATCGCCGAGTACTGCAACATCACCCGAGAACCGTTCTGGGAGGGCTATGGCGGCCACGTCGAAACCCACTCCGGAGAAGCGGCGGTGCGTCGATTCTTCTATCTCTTATACGAGCACCAGAAGTACATCGTCATCTCGATGAGCACCCGTCGCAACAGTCCGACCGGTGCCCGTCGCTATGCCACCGAAAGCCTCAACGCCATGGCCGCCTTCCGCCAGACCGGAAACCCGGTGTTCCCGTGAGCGCTGTAATGTCCCATTCCTCCCCCCTACGCCGGCCAACTCCTGAAGAGCTTCGCGCGGCCGTCGATCGAACCGTCCCGGACGTGATCAGCCCGGATCTCAAGGTGCTCTTCTGCGGGATCAACCCGGGACTCTATTCGGCCGCCACGGGCCACCACTTTGCCCGGCCGGGGAATCGTTTCTGGCCGTCCCTGCATCGTGCCGGCATCACTCCACGCATCCTTTCTCCTACGGAAGAACGCGAGCTTCTATCGCTTGGCTACGGAATCACGAATATCGTCCGCCGGGCATCGGCCGCCGCGAGCGAGCTGTCGGCCGAAGAGCTTCGGACCGGCGGGCACCGACTCATCGCCAAGGTCAAGAAGTACCGCCCCCGCTATCTGGCCGTGCTTGGGATCAGTGCCTATCGCCAGGCCTTCGAGCGTCCCAAGGCCGAATTGGGCCCGCAGCCCAAGAGGATCGGCTCGACTGCCCTCTGGGTCCTGCCCAACCCCAGCGGTCTGAACGCTCACTACCAGTTGGCCGACCTGGCCCAGCAATTCCGCGAGCTACGCGAAGCGGCTGACGCGGCCGCGGATGGCTGAGAGTCTGTCCGGAAAGCGGTCCTATGGGCTACCCTCGCCCGCGCAGCGGGAGAGGGGAGCCTTTCCGGACAGACTCTAGGAGTTGATCAGGAGGCCGGCGTAAGCAGCCGCTGGAGGGACGTGGCCTCGAACAGGAGGATCACCTCGCCGTGGATCGCGTGCTGGTCGATGTGCAGCGGAGTGACCGCCAGGAACACTTCCTGATCCGGGTTCTTCGTGACGGTCCGGTGCGAGCGGAGAAGTTCAGGCACGTTCGAACCGGCGACCACTTGCGGCACGGGCGCGACAATGCTGATGTTCAGCGTGTTGGCGATCGAGCCGAGCAGGCCATTGAGCAGGAGGTTGCCGACCTCGGCAAGCAGTCCGTCACGCTGCGGGCCGGCGGTGTCCGACCGGCCGATGATCCGTTCCAGCAGGGCGACGAGTTTGTCGCCGCTGGAGTCGGGAAGTGCGAGGATTCCGCGTCCCGTCAGGCCGCCTTCGAAGTCTAACAGCACGAGTCTGTCGCCTGTCGCCTGGTCTGGGGGGAGGAGCGACTCCGCCTCTTGCGGCCGTCCCTGAACGACCTGCGGCGTTGTGTATTCGATCGGCGCCCCGCAGAGATCTTGCAGGGTGACGATCGCCTGGCGGATGCCGGCTTCAACTAATTCGCGGACGGCTTCACTCGATCCGATGCCTAGGGACATGGCGAATCTCCCTGAGCCCGGGCAACGGCTTTTTCCACCGCGGCCTTGAGGATGTCGGCTTTCACGGGCTTGTTGAGAAACTCGGTGACGCCAAGCCGCTGGCAGACCGCATGGGTGCTCGTCTGCGTGTCGGCACTGACAATGATCACCGGCAACTCGCGATCGAACCCGCGGATCTGGTGAATCAGCCGGGTCCCATCGATGCCCGGCATGACCAGATCGGTGACTACACAATCGAACTCCTGAGTGTTAAACGCCTGGAGACCCTGGCGTCCGTCCTCGGCTTCGATCACCGTATGGCCCGCTTCGCGCAAGGCGTCGGCGGCCATCAAGCGGCTTAGTAAGGAATCGTCCACAACGAGGATTGTTGCCATAGTCTGCGGCGGATTTCTTGTCCCTTGTTGCTCCCACCATTTCGTCGGTGCCAGGATCATGTCCACTTCGCTAAGCAGGAAAGGACATGGTGGGCAATCAACACGCTATCACTAATCTAGCACACGCCCGACTCCCAACGAGAAGGGGTGACATTCTCAGCGAGATCCCCGGCCACACGGCAACGTTTGAGCTGCGTCGGCTTCTCCGCGAATCTCCAGGATTTTTTCACGTCCAAGCAGGGGTACCGCCGCCCGACAAAGCAGTCTGTGATTCTTGGGCGAGTCCGATCGATTGGGCCGCTTTTTCGTTCTCTTCCGTTTGCAGGGCTGGCTTTAGCGGAGCATACCGGCCATGAACATCAGGAGAACGATCGCGGCGAGGAGGGCGACGGCCGCGACGAGGATTTTGGCCCACGAGGTGGGTGCTTGGCCAGTGGAACGGCCAGTCTGGCCGTTCACCAGGAAGCGGTAGACGCGGTCGCGGAAACGGTAGGCCATGATCCAGACGGGCAGCAGAACCGGCTGGCTGACCATCTCTTCGATACGCACGTTGACGTGGACGTTCCGCGCCTGGCCAGGGACATAGGCCGCCTGACAGGCGGCGGCCTCCGCTTGCTCCAGCCCTTCCCGGGCCAGCGGCCGGGCATACTTGCGCGGCAGCGAGAATTGCTCGACGGTGATGTTCTCCAGGTCGACCTGGTCCGGCGCCACGGCCGCGTTGAGGTCGAACGGGCCGATCTGGGCGGTCTCCAGAGACGCGAGTGCTCCGCTTGCTCCGACCAACAGGCCGTTGTAGTGACCGTGATGGTCGCCGGTGATGGGATACCAGTCGGCTCGGGCCCCCGGCGGAGTGTGGCTGGTGTCGGCGGTCCAATAGGTGTGCGTCTGGGCCTGAAAGACCCAAAAGGGGACGAAGACCGGCGTCATCGTAACCACGGCCGCTTGCTGGGCCAGGTCGCCGGGGCGCCAGAACCCGCGCTGGAGCCACTTGCGCATCGCCTCAACCGCCTCCTCCCGGCTGAGCCGAAACGGCACAACTTTCTGGGGAGCAAGGATCCGGGCATCGGCCTGCGCGACCATGTCGACGGACCCACAGAACGGGCATCGCAGCCCCTGCGCGCTGGCGTCGTAGCTCATCGAGGCCCCACAGCCCGAGCAGGTGAAGTTGTAGGTGGCCAGCCGGTTCGTATCGCTTGGCCGGGCTTCCGGCGCCTTGGGGGCCTCCGTGCCGCAGTTGGGACAGAAGAGTTCCTCTTCGTCCACCAGGCTCTGACACACTTCGCATTTGCTGATCATAGGATCCGCCCCACGGCCAGCAGAAGAAGGACTGCCAGGATCAGGCCGACGACACCGAGCACGATCTTGATCCACGACACCGGCTTGTTGCCGGCCACCTTGCCGGTCTGCCCGTTCATCATGAAGCGGTAGAGCTTGTCCCGATAGCGATAGCTGAGCAGGTAGATGGGCAGGAGGATCAGGTCGGAATTCACATCGTCGAACGACGTCTCGACGCGAAGATCGCGCGACGTGTCGCCCGGCAGGAAGGCCTGGATGTTGTTCTGCTCCCGGCGGAAGAACTCGTTCTTGCAGACCTCCACGGCGGCCTCTCGCTCGACCGAGTATTCTTCGCTCATCCAACCGGCCAGGAAGTACGGCTCATATCGCTTCAAGGCAGCCAGATGGAATGGCTGGATCCGCATGGCGTCCGGCTGGCTGAGGCCCCGGCTGCCGGAAATCAGATAGCCGCTGTAGTACTGGTGGTGCCTGCCGGAGAGATTCCACCATTCCGTCTCCTGGACCGTGCGGGTTTTGGTCACCGTCTTGCCGTTCTCCCGAGTCGTATAGGTCTCGGTGCGATACCAGTGCTCGCCGATCGCGGCCGACCACCGGCTGCGGGCGAGCATCGAGAACGACCAGAACGGCAGATAGACGCCTTTGAGTTTGTCGGCGATCGTCGAGGACTTGAGATCCGACGGGCGAAACCAGGGGTTCCGGCCCAGCCACTGGCGGAAGCGTTCCATCGCCTGCTCGGGCGTGATGGCAAAGCCGATGACGAACTCCGGCGTCTGGCGTCGCGACAGGTCGGGCGTGAACTCGACGACATAGTTCGAGTCGCAGAACGTGCAGGTATAGCTCCGCTGGTCCGGATCGATCGCCACCTCCGCCCCGCAATTCTCGCAGCGAAGGAACTTCTGCCGAGGCGGTGTCTCGAGCACCTGCGCCGCCACGGGCTGCTCGGCCCCACACGCCCCGCAGAACCGATCCAACGGCTCCACCGGCCCCCCGCACCGCGAACACACGTGCGTGTGCAGCACCGGGCCACGGTCTCGCGTCGTCGGTTCGCTGGAAGTCAGTTGCGACATAGGAAAGAAATGCAGAAGGCAAAATGATGAATGATGAATGATAAATGATGAATGATGAATTAATGACGAAGCACCAAGGCTTCTCGGCTGTTACGATTCATTCATCATTCA
>JBDKTH010000974.1:0-6283 GCA_039680305.1 Thermoguttaceae bacterium
TCGGTCCGCTTGGCGTCGGGGAGCTTGACGGAAAGCTTCTGATCGCCGGCGGGGATTTTCAGGCGGCCGGTGAACTTGACTCCGTCGGAGGCGATCTTCGTGGTCAGTTCCTGCTTGCCAACGCTGATCACGATCCGCTGGCCCGGGGCCTTGTCGGAGGCGAGCCTCGCATCGAGTTCCACCGCATACTTGCCGGCGGCCGGCATGGTGAACTCCCAGGTGGCCACATCGCTGGGGTTCGACCAGTTGCCGATGTAGGTCCGGCCCGCCTGGCTGACCGGCTTGGCCCGTTGGCCGTGCTGGGCGAGGATTTCGGCAAACGCCGCGGGCAGCTTGACCACACCCTGGACGTTGGGCCGGATCACCAGCGGCGCCACCTCGGGCTTGCCGGTCAGCTCGACGACAATCACGCTGGCGATCTTGTCGGTCGGCTCGGCCGGCAGCGCAAGGACGACTTCTTCGCCCAGCTCGCCCTGCTGACGCGAAACGCCCACCGGGGCTTGTTCGTTACCCATCATGTGCGCCCGAACCACCGGGTTCTTCAGGCCGGGCAGCACCAACCGGCGGTCTTGCGGCCAGTCGAACACATGGACGAACAGGCGGTCGGCCTTCTGCGTCACGCGGCCGAAGAACGGCAGGCGGCGGAACGGACTGGGCGAACTGCCGTAAATCGCCTCTCCATACTTGGCCATCCACCGGCCCACGCCTTCAAGCCGCTCGGCCTCTTCGGGCCGGATCTTGCCGGTCGGTTCCGGGCCGATGTTCAGGAGGAAGTTGCCTCCCTTGCTGTTCACGTCGATCAGTTTCTGCACCAATTCTTCGGTCGGCTTGAACACGGTTTCATAGCGGTCGTAGCCCCACCAGGCCGTCGGGGCAAACGCGCCGTGGCCGGTGGTCATCGTCATGCAGACTTCCCAAAGGGTCGGCCGGCCCTGCTCGTCGACCACGCCGGTGGCGGGGATGTACTGCTCGGGCGTGGTGAAGTCGCCGCCGATCGACGCCCGGTTGTTGACCAGCATCTGCGGCTGAAGCTCCCGAGCCATGGCGATGATCTCCTTGAACTTGGCCAGGTCTTCCGGCTTGGTGTGCTCCCAGCCGCCGTCGAACCACAAAACGTCGATCCGGCCGTAGTTGGTCATCAGCTCGCGGAGCTGGCCTTTCATGTATTCGCAGTAGCGGTTGAAGTCGGCGCCGTCGGTCGAGCGGTTCTTCTCCCAGGGACGCCGCGGCACGTAGTCGGGATGGTGCCAGTCCATGATCGAGTAGTAGAACCCGAGGATCATCCCCTGGCGATGGCACTCGTCGGCCAGCTCCTTGATCACGTCCCGCTTCACGGGCGTGTTCAAGATGTCGTAGTCGGTCAGTTTCGAGTCGAACATACAGAAGCCGTCATGGTGCTTGGTGGTGATCACCAGGTACTTCTGCCCGGCCCGCTTGGCCAAGGCGACCCACTCGGCCGCGTTGAACTGGCTCGGGTTGAACTCCTTGTAGTACTTTTGGTATTCCTCGACCGGGATCCGGCCAGTGTCTTGGACCCACTCGCCCTTGCCGATCATCGAATAGACGCCCCAGTGGATGAACAGCCCGAAGCGATCTTCGCGGAACCACTTGGATCGCTCTTCCAGCGACGGAAGATCCGCGTCCCGGCCTGCGGACATTCCTCCAAGGAGGGCCAACACCGTTGGGATCAACAGGATTCGAAGCTTACTCATCGGGGCAACTCCTTTGTGGTTGGGAGGAGGTCTGGTCCATAGGTGGTCACCGGCTCTTGTTGTCGGCACTCAGTATACAGGCGGGTGCCCTGGGAGAGCAAAACCATGGCCGAGGGAATTCTGTTGAGGTGCGGCGGCTGAATCCTTGACACGCTGCTCGGACCAGCTTAGGGTATAACCGGATTGTGGGGGACGGCCCAGCGAGACGCCTGGAGGGTGGACCATGATTGTGGTGCTCAACAGATCGGTGTGCGTGTGGCTGGCGATCGTTCTGATTCTGAGCGTTGCGACTCCCTTGCCCGCTGCCCCACTATGGAACGCGGATTTCAGCGGGATGACGCCCGGTGCGTCGCCCTCGACGGCCGCTGCCGTGGCAGGGCAGGTCAACACCCAACCCTCCTCGTTCGCGGCCCCCCTCAACACCAGCGTCCTCATTCAGGGTTCCTACACGGACTCGCTGCTTGGCACAGTGTTTGGTAACGGCAACGTCGTCGTGCTGAGTGACAATAGCAATGCGTCGAGTTCGCCCGCCAGTCAGTCCTGCAGTCTAAGTTTCAACGGTGACAACAGCGATGCGGCTGCGTCGGGCCGACTCCTGGTCTCCTTTGACTTGATGCTTGATAGCGCATTTACGGCCAACATTTTCTTCTACGGTTACAACACCTCCAACCAACTGATAAGCTATTTGATGTTCTCGGCCAACGGCAGCATCTCCATGCTCGCTTACTCGCCGCCTGGCACCCCTGGTAGCTCGCAGACTGCTGTAAACGCGTTCGCGAAGGGGACGCCCACCCATGTCGATCTGTTGCTCGATCTGGACGTGGGCGCACAATCCCTGTCCGTCAACGGACAGCCGAAGCTCACGGGGACCATTGTCACGACGAGCAACGTGGATGCATTCTCGTTCTTCACGGGTTCGTCGAGCGTTACTCGGATGGCGGTCGACAACTTCGAGGTCGCGGTCGTCCCGGAGCCGAGCGGAGCCTGGCTGCTCGTTGTCGGGGCACTCGTGCCCTTGGTCGGCTCGCTACGGTTGCGACGAACGCCCGCAGGCGAGCGGTAATCCGTCCGCTCGGTGAGTAGCGCTGCCTCCGGCTCTACTTCGCCCGCTCTCGCCATTGCTCCCACTTCTGCCGCATGCGCTGGAGCGAGGCGGCGTGCACCGTGCAGCCGGCCAGGTTGTGGGCTTCTTCTGGATCGGCCTTGAGATCGTACAGCTCTTCGCAGGGCGGGTTGATGTCGAGGTAGCGGATGTACTTGTAACGCTCGTCCCGCACGCCTTCGCTGCGAGGGATCTTCGGGTGGCGGAACAGGTGCTCGTAGAAGAACTCCGTGCGCCACTCGGGCTTCTCGCCATGGACCAAAGGCATCAGGCTCTTGCCCTGCATTGCGGCCGGGGCATCGAGCCCGGCCATGGCGAGCATGGTCGGGGCCATGTCGATATTGAGGACCGTGGCATCGCAGTGTTTCCCTCGCTGCTCGGAGGCGAGCCGCGGATCGTAGACGACCAACGGCACGCGGATCGACACCTCATGGGCGAACCATTTCCCGGCAAGGCCCCGTTCACCCAGATAGAAGCCGTTATCTCCGATATAGATGATGATGGTGTTGTCGGCTGCCCCCGTTTCTCGCAGCTTTTGCACGATCCGGCCCACAACGTCGTCCACGCCGCTGATCAAGCGATAGTAGGCCTTCACCGATCGCTGATACATCTCGGGCGTGGCGAAGCGGAACTGCCAGCGTACGCGGTTCTCCGACGTCCTGTAAAACTCTGGCAGGGCGTCGAAGAAGGCCGGATCGCTGAGCGGAGCCGCCGGGATCGTCGCGCCCTGGTAGAGCGACTCCAGCCGGGGCTCGTAGAGGAACTGCCGTGGGTCGTTGTCCTGCACATGCGGCGCTTTGAAGCTCACCGAGAGGCAGAACGGCTGGTCCTTGGGCGTCTGCCCGAGGAATTCTGTCGCCTGGTCGCCCATCAACTCGTTCAGGTGGACCGTCTTGCCGCCGATCTTCTGGAAGTACTTGCCTTGGCCGGGAAATCCCTTGTCATAGTCAAACAGGTCGCGTGGCGGAGTGCCGACGCCCCACTTGCCGATAAACCCAATGTGATAGCCGGCCTTCTTCAACTGCGCCGGATAGGTCTCGGCGAGTTGGGCCGCAGTAAGGCTGGTCTGGAAGTCGCAGATCCCATGCCGCGCAGCGTACTGGCCAGTGAAAATGCTCGCCCGGCTAGTCATGCAGATCGCCGTGGTCACGAAGCAATGGTCGAAGACCACGCCCTGGCTGGCCAGGCGGTCGATGTTCGGCGTCTGAACGATCCGATTGCCCATGCATCCGAGCGTGTCCCACCGCTGATCGTCGGTGAGGAGAAAGACGATATTCGGCCGTTTGGCCGTCTCGGCTGCGGCGGCTTGGCTCGGGATGCTCAAAAGGGCCGCCAAGGCCGGGACGGCGGCAAAGACCAGCCAACGATGAAGTTGCATGAGAAGATCCTTGGTGCGAGAGCTATGGTTCCCCCGTTTACCAGGATACGGGAAAACCACCGCCATGCAACGGCTTCAAAGAGGTGTTGCACAATTCACGCTGCTTCCCCTCGACCAGGGATGGCCGATCCCCAAGTCGGACGCGTCCGACGGTTCACACCGTTTCGGCGGCTTTCCCGACCAATCCCAGGCCGGCAACAACAGTCAACTTGTCAAGGAGCGATAGGGCGAGCGTTAGGGCTGCCAGGGGCGAGTCTAGCAGATGGGCTGGCTCAGTTTCCAGGCTTTTTTGTCGCTAATCAGGGGAAGCGAGCATCTCTCGCCCCTTGCCGCTCCTCAGGGGTGCCACGACTTCGGCCCAGAATTCTTCGATACGCGACCTATCCAAATGGCGTCCAAACACTTCCCTGGCTTTGTCCCGAGGGATGACCAGTCGCATCGGACGATCCTGAGAATCGTTCACGAACAATTGGAAGTCCTTGGTTGGTTGAACCGGTATGCCGCCCACGGTCAGTTCGGCGCGGTGCCCTCCAGCAGCAACCGAGCCCCGCGTGGGGCCATGGACCTCGCCCTTTCCCTCGGTGCGCCAAAGGTAGCCCGAAACCGGCGTCCCGGAACGGTAGCCAACGACCTGGACGACCCATAGGCCGGTGTTGCCTTGAGAGGAAGAAACCCAGGACATGTTCCAACTATCATCGGGCGGAAGCGGCTTGGTGCCTGCCCAGCACGCGAGGGCGACAAGGACGGTCGCGAGAAACGCCCAACGCAGGCTGAATTGCAGCGGTGGCAGGGCCGGCGTCGATTCTGTCGCTTCCGAGGGGCCGGGCGTCTCCCGCGGCGTCTCGGGCATTCTGCGGACCCGAGACAGCAGAAGCAGATTAACGCTTGCCCAGGCTCCCCATGCCGTCGCCAGCAAAACCTGAGGCAGGCCGACCTCCTGGACGCCGTGTGCTGCGGCCGCGACGCCGGTGATCAACGCGATTAGCACATAGACTGCGGAGAGGATCATCGCCCAAAGCGCCGCCGCACGGCTTCGGCGACAAACCGCCGCTCCCAGGCCGATCAGGATTAGCGATCCCAAGTCGAATACCGTACTTACGACCAGGGCAAGGATGCCTTCCATTAGGCCGAAAGCGATGGTGGAGATACCTGCCGTTTTCATCGGTCGAAGGCAACCTGGCCGTCATCCCCTTTCGAGAAGGCGAGAGAGCGGCGTTGGAGAAGAAGTGGTCCCGTTTACGGTCGTGGGCACAGGTTAAGGATAGCGTCGATCAACTCTTCGGCTGCCGCCGCTTTTTTTTCGACACGGCCAACAGTCCCAAGAGGACGAAGGGAAAGACGATGTCGGCAACGAGGATGACGCCGGCGTTATTCGCGGCCCAGTTCCCCGCGTCGAGGATTTCTCGAATGTGCCCATAGGCGGCCCCTTCGAGAAAGACTCCATACCCGAGGATCGTCGCTATCCAGAACCCGTCGCGAAACCTGAGGCAGAGAAGGCCCAGGACCCCAAACGCCAAGTTGGCCACGGCGACCTCGAACTGGAACGGACTTCCCGGTTGCCAGCCGATCGACTTGGCGATCTCTTCGGCGCGGAAGGTGTGGCCTACAAAAGCGATCAGACCGCCGAGGCCGACCGCAATGGGCAAGAGGTAAACAAGAGCGACGCGAGCGACGTTGGTCGCCGACCGGTCCCGGGTAAACAGAACAAGGTGCAGGGCCGACAATAGCAACCCCACGGCCAACAGGATACAGGCGAACATGATGTCGTTCCCCTCGCTTCACGTAATCCATGCGCGGAACGGCCGATCTCCAACGGCAGTCCTGGGCGTGCACGGGGCTCTCGGATATATACGACAAGAAGGGGGGGGACGTCCATTCCGGTAGCCGAGATTCTTGATGATATGCCCCATTCGGGGCGTCGGCCCGTTGCTGCTCCGCAGGTCGCACTGGACCGTACCAACACGGACCATCCGAGGCTCGATAATTTCGCTCTCCCTTATTGGAGGGGTTTTGTGTTTTCGCTGCCAATTGCTTCACAATCTTTCAGCAACGAAGTATGCTAAGGCCGGTGCGCCGGAACGGCTTAGCTTT